>CAMDAX010000086.1 GCA_945888885.1 Nitrosovibrio sp. Nv4
GATAAAGCAATGGCGCGGCGCAACACAGGGCACAAGCCTGCAGCCAATCATCCCTGGAGAAACATGCCTGTCGGCAAGTCCGCCAACGACGGGCAGCGAGCAGCACCGTAGCAAAGAAAATCAGGAAAAGCGGACATTTCTATTTAGCGTTGACATGGGGGAAATGGTTCAGCTGGTGACGATTGATTTCAGGGTATAATCCGATACTCGACACATTAACCATTCTTGGCTCGGCGATTTCAATCATTTTCGCCGACCATGTCCGCAACAACACTCATGAATGTTTTTTACGAAGAAGAAGGTGTTTTCAAAGTGGGCGCCATCCATGCTGATAACACGACTTCACTGCAAGTAGAAGCACCCCACGGCAAGCGCTCGAAAATCAAAGCTGCATTGGTACTACTGCGGTTTGACGCGCCACCGCTATCAGAATTTATGCATTTCGCACAAAAAATAGCAGATGATCTGGATCTGAATTTCCTTTGGGAGTGTTGTGTAAGTGATACCGAGTTTGCCAGCGATACTTTGGCTGCAGATTATTTCGGTCATTCTCCCGGTCCGGTAGAGGCGGCGGCAGTGCTGATCCGGTTGCACGCTGCGCCGATGTATTTTTATAAAAAGGGCCGGGGGCGATATAAAGCTGCACCGCCGGAAGCGCTCAAGGCGGCGCTCGCTAGTCAGGAAAAAAAGCGCCTCCAGGCAGAACAGCAATCTCAATATGTGAAATTATTGGCAGCATTCATTCTACCGGATGAGTTCAGGCCGTTGTTATCCGATCTACTCTACCGGCCCGACAAGAATACAGTTGAATGGAAGGCACTGGATGCCGCCTGCACTGCCACAAAATTAAACGTTCCCAGACTTCTGGAGAAATGTGGTGCAATACCATCCTCGCATGACTATCATTTCAACCGATTTTTACTGGAGTATTTTCCAGAAGGTACAGGCTTTGGTTTACTTGTTGCGAACGATGAACTGAGCGACCCGGCGGGTTTACCGGTAGCGGATGTAGCTGTTTTTAGCATAGACGATGCTACTACCACCGAAATTGATGATGCTTTTTCGGTTACACCGTTGACTCTCGGCAGTTTTCGTATCGGTATCCACATTGCTGCGCCTGCTTTGGGGATTGCACCAGGATCACCTTTGGACAGAGTGCTGGCAAAGCGTCTTTCTACCGTCTACCTGCCGGGTAACAAAGTTACCATGTTGCCGGAAGCCGTGATACACCACTACACGCTGGGTGAAGAACGTTTATGCCCGGCACTTTCAATGTATCTCGACGTGGCCGATGATTTCACCATAATCGCCAAGCACAGCCGCATTGAGCAGGTAAAAATCGCCACGAACCTGCGACACGACACGCTGGAGCAACACTTTAACGAGTACACCCTGGCGAGTGACAGTCTTGATCATCCTTTCGGCAAAGAGTTGCGGACGCTTTGGAATTTTGCCTGCAAGATGGAGACGTTGCGTGGCAAGGCCAGCGACAGCAACAACGATAAAATTGATTACAGTTTTAATGTTAAAGATGATCGCGTCACTATCAGCGAGCGCCGGCGTGGTTCACCGATCGACAAGGTGGTGTCGGAATTAATGATTTACGTCAATACGGAATGGGGTAAACAGTTGGCCGATGGCGGTGTTGCTGGTATCTATCGCAGCCAGAGCGGCGGCAAGGTAAGAATGAGCACATCTCCTGCGCCACACCAGGGTTTGGGTGTCTCTCAGTATGCCTGGATCAGTTCACCGATGCGGCGCTATGTGGATCTCATTAACCAGCGACAACTAATCGCACTGTTACGTAGAGAAACGCCACCCTACACCAGAGAAAGTGATGATCTGTTGCTGGCAATGCGGGATTTTGAGGTGGTTTACGAAGCCTATAGTGATTTCCAGCGTAGTATGGAACGTTACTGGTGTTTGCGCTGGTTACTGCAGGAAAATGTCAGTACAACTGGTGCACAGGTACTTAAGGAAAATCTGGTGAAATTGGATCGCCTGCCGCTAGTGTTACGGGTACCCTCGTTGCCGGAAATGATGCCAGAAACGCATATTGAAGCGGAGGTTTCCCAAGTCGATTTGCTGGATATTACATGCAATGCAAGATTTTTACGTAAACTGGAAGCTTGAGTTAGCGACTGTCCATGTGACAAGTGCGCTGTTGTTGCTTACAATGGGCGCAACATGAAACGCTCCCAAGCTTAATTTTCAAACTCTCCAGTACGTTGACCGCCACACCAAATATATCAGATTTCAATCTCGCCACATTTCGAAGATGGCCGCTTGATCCATCATTACGCTTAAACGTAGCAATACTGCTGTCACTGATTTTTCATGCAATTGTATTGTTTGGTGTTACCTTCAAGCTGCCGCCTCCAAGAATAGATAAAGCCGCAATACCGCTGGAAGTAGTGCTGGTCAATAGTAAATCCGTATTGAAACCGCATAAGGCGGATACGTTGGCGCAGGCTAATCTGGATGGCGGTGGCAATACCGACGACAACCGCCGTGCCAAGACCCCTCTCCCACTATTGCCGGAGCATAGGCAACGGGCTGATACAGTCGATGCTAACCAAAAGGCCGAGCAGCTTGAACAGGAAGCGAAAAGGCTGATGACGATGGTTAATAGTAAACGAGATATCCATCAACTTGATCTTCATTCAGAGAAGATTGAACAGAGACAGAATATCCCTAACGTCACGGACCTGGTTCAACGCAGCCTTGAAATTGCACGGATGGAAGCACATATTTCCAAGGATTATGAAGCTTATCAGAAGCGCCCAAAACGGAGATTCCTCGGTGCTCGTGCACAGGAATACCGTTTCGCCCGCTATGTCGAAGACTGGCGAGCCAAGGTGGAGCGGATTGGAAATCTGAATTATCCTGAAGCCGCCAAGCGGGAAAAGCTGTTTGGAAGCCTGCAACTCACCGTTGGTATCAGGTCTGATGGCAGTCTGGAATCGGTTGAAATCAACCGCTCTTCAGGAAAAAAGATTTTGGATGAGGCAGCAATACGTATTGTAAAACTCGCCGGGCAGAATGGGTTTTCCCCTTTTCCACCTGACATCAGTCAAGATACCGACATCCTGCATATCACCCGTACTTGGGTATTTACTCGTTCAGACGAGTTGCTGAGTGAATAATCACAGATTCCGGAGTAATTCCAATTCCAGTTCGAAAGTGAAACGAGGCGATGACGAACGAACGCTGCAGATAGTATGCCCTCCAGGGGGACTTCCTTCGGAGCGCATAGTACAACCAGGCGCGAGTGAGGATATCAACGAAGTGTCACTGATAAAATGAAATTGGAATAAGGCTTGCTTGACACTGCTGTTTAACCACTAATTATTGTGCTTATGCCTGATCTTTATGCCGTCATTGGCAACCCCATTGCTCATAGCAAATCACCGTTTATTCATGCTGAATTTTCCCGACAGACCGGTCAGGATATGCGCTATGAGGCCATACTTGCGCCGCCAGATGGCTTTACCATAGCGGTAACAACCTTCCGACAATGTGGTGGTAAGGGTATGAATGTGACCGTTCCGTTCAAGCTTGAAGCCTGCAATATTTCAACCCGCCTGACTGAACGGGCCGATGTTGCCCAGGCGGTCAACACGCTCATATTCGACGACAATGAAATTCTTGGCGACAACACCGATGGCGACGGATTAGTACGCGATATTGTAATCAATTTAGGTTTTGTCATTACGGGCAAACGGGTGTTGCTAATGGGTGCGGGTGGAGCCGCCCGTGGCGTATTACTGCCGCTACTGGAACATCAGCCGCGTATGCTGACCATCGCCAATCGCACTGTACAGAAAGCGCGCGAACTGCAGCAGCAGTTTTCCTCCTACGGGAGTGTTGCGTCCAGCGATTATGCTGATCTTGTCGGTCAAAAATTTGACTTTGTCATTAACGCTACTTCCGCCAGTCTGAGCGGCGAACTGCCACCATTGCCACCAAGTGTATTCGCTGCCGAGTCGCTGGCCTACGACATGATGTACGGCAGTGGGCTGACACCTTTTCTACAGTTTGCACAACAGCATGGTGTGATTCACCTGGCAGATGGCATTGGCATGCTGGTGGAGCAGGCAGCGGAATCATTCTCCCTGTGGCGCGGGGTGAGGCCGGAAACAGAGCCTGTGATTGAGATGCTGAGGCCGGAGCTATGAAGATGCAGATTTAGAGTCGTCCAATAAAGTATGGGCAAATTTTTCAAGCGCTGGCTCTGGCGATTTCTTTTCTTTCTTGTCGGCGCAATATTGTTCTATCAATTGTGGGTTTTTGGCCACATTGTTTACTGGAATTTCTATAATCCAGCTACCAGCGCATTCATGCAGGAGCGGCTGGATGGGCTGCAGGAGAAAAATCCCGAAGTAATGCTGCGCCATCAATGGGTGCCCTATGAGCGGATTTCCCCCAATCTCAAGCGCGCCATCATTGCTGCTGAAGATGGCATGTTTCTGCAGCATGAAGGCTTTGATTTCGAGGCCATCCAGAAAGCCTACGAAAAGAATCTGGAAAAGGGAAAATTCGTTAGGGGTGGCTCCACCATCAGCCAGCAGTTGGCGAAAAATATGTTTCTCTCTGGCAAAAAAACACCCTGGCGCAAGATCCAGGAAGCTGTCATTACGTTGATGCTGGAGAATGTGATGTCCAAGCGCCGCATTCTGGAAATTTACTTGAACAAGATTGAATGGGGCAATGGCGTATTTGGCGCGGAAGCTGCCAGCCGTCACTATTATGGTGTCTCTGCTTCAGCCCTTACAGCAATACAAGCTGCTCGTCTCGCCGCAATGGTTCCTAACCCACGCTTCTATGATCTCAATCGCAATACGCCGTGGCTGCTGAAAAAAACCGATATTATTTTCAACCGAATGGTTGCGACACAAATTCCATGACAATTCGTGGCCGGATTGCCGCCAATATGGTGCATATTGCTCTGTACCCACTATCCGATTTGGCCGAAATTTTTACAAAAAAGGGCAAGTATCATTTACTCATAACAGGCTCATGCCATGAGCTTTTAATCTCTGTGGGTTTAATTCTCCGTCCCTTGGGGCAAAGGCTGGTTGAAAGCCAGCGGATTGTAAGAGCGCAGTTAATACCCCGCCGCAAGCAGCGGGGTGCTTTATTAGCTAAGGTTAATCATTAGGGAACATTTCTACGTGGGAAAAATCTGACATTCAATTTTATGTTAATACGGGTCAGGATAAATATTCGACCCGCCCCCTGATTTTCCTTACAATCTGCAACTTTGTCCGCTGCTATAGCGATCTGCCATGACTGAAGCAAATAACTACAGAGAAACGGAAAACCTGCAAGCGCACTTGCAGAAGGTGATCTATTTGCTGCATAAGCAAAAACTGGTGGAAGGTCTCGTGCATATGCAAGAAATGCCGCGCCACGAGTTAGTCGAATCCCTGGTGCATAAACAGAATCTGGTAGAGCTGCAAAAGCTGCTCGATAGACTCCATTCTGCCGACGTTGCCCATATTCTGGAAGCCTTGCCATTGGAAGATCGTCTGACGATCTGGAATCTGGTTAAGGTAGAGCGTGACGGCGATATTCTGCTGGAAGTTTCCGATGCGGTACGCGAAACGCTTATCGCTGCTATGGACAGCGACGAGCTGATAGCCGCGACGGAGCAGCTTGATGCTGATGAGATTGCCGATCTTGCTCCCGATTTGCCGCGCTATGTTATTGACGATGTGTTCCAGTCGCTGCCAATGGAGGAGCGCGAGCAGTTGCGTGCCGCCATGTCCTACCCGGAAGACGTAGTGGGGGCACTAATGGATTTCGATATAGTCACGATTCGCGACGATGTGACACTGGAGGTGGTGTTGCGCTATCTGCGCCATCTGGATGAGTTGCCTGGCCACACTGACCAGTTATTTGTAGTGGATCGGGACGAGCGTCTCAAGGGTGTGTTGCCGCTAAATCGTCTACTGGTGAGTGATCCAGATACCGAAGTGGCGGCAGTGATGTCTACCGAAATATTGAAGCTTCATCCCAACGATAAAGCGCAACAGGCTGCGCATGCATTCGAGCGTTATGATCTTGTTTCTGCTTCAGTGGTGGATGCAGACGGGAAACTGGTTGGACGTGTTACCGTCAATGCGGTGATGGATTTCATCCGCGAGGAATCAGAAAATGAAGCGCTCAAGCTGGGTGGCTTGAGCGAAGAAGAGGACTTGTTTGCGCCAGTGTGGAAGAGTGTAAAGAACCGCTGGATCTGGTTGGCGATTAATCTAGTAACGGCATTCATTGCCTCACGCGTGATCGGTGTGTTTGAAGATTCCATCGAAAAGTTGGTGGCGCTGGCAGCGTTGATGCCCATCATTTCCGGCATCGGTGGCAACTCCGGTAATCAAACCATCACCATGATTGTACGTGCCCTTGCCTTGGGGCAACTCAATATAGGAAATGCACGTAAGTTGTTTGCCAAGGAAATCGGAGTGAGCGCCGTAAATGGCATAGTATGGGGTAGTGCGGTTGGGTTGTTCGCCTTCTTTATTTATGACAGTGTTGCCCTTGGTCTGGTGATGACCTTGGCGATGGCGTTGAATCTATTGCTGGCAGCATTCCTGGGAGTATTGATTCCGCTGACCCTGCAAAAATTGGGACGTGATCCGGCGACAGGCTCCAGCGTGATGATCACCGCTGTTACCGACAGCGGTGGATTTTTTATTTTTCTGGGACTGGCTACGATTTTCCTGCTGTAGATACCCTCAAAGAGGGATGCGCAACGTGGAGGCTAGTGACAGAAGTTGTGGTGTGTTTTTTCCACTATTCCTGACATATTCTACGGCAGGATTCTTTCGGCAGCGATCAACTGCTCCACGGATTCACGCTCGCGGATAAGATGGATATTGTCACCATCTACCATCACCTCAGCGGCGCGGGGGCGGGTATTGTAATTGGAACTCATGCTCATGCCGTAGGCTCCGGCAGACATGACGGCGAGTAAATTCCCCTGGGACAGTGCGAGTTTGCGGTCATGTCCCAGAAAATCACCAGTTTCACAAACAGGACCGACTACTTGATAGGTTTTAACGTCATTGCCGTTTGCAATGACCGGTAGGATCTCATGGTAAGCGTCATATAGCGCTGGGCGGATCAGATCATTCATGGCCGCATCTACAATGGCGAAATCCCGATATGGTGTATGTTTGAGATACTCAACACGGGTGAGTAGCAAGCCGGCATTTCCTACCAACGCGCGTCCTGGTTCGATCAGAATGCGCTGGCCCCGTCGACCGATGCCGCCACACAGTGCCGCAATATAGTCCCGTGCGGATGGCGGCTTTTCTGCGGAATAGCGGATCCCCAATCCGCCGCCCAGATCCAAATGTTCGATTTGCAATCCCTGTGCTTCCAGGCGATTCAGCAGATCGAGTATTTTCCCGCAGGCTTCGATGAAAGGATCAAGTTCGGTCAACTGCGAGCCGATATGACAGTCCAGTCCGGTAGCATGTACGTTGGTAAACTGCTGGATGGAGAGATAAAGTTTCTCTGCTTCATCAAAGGGGATACCAAACTTATTTTCTTTGAGGCCGGTTGAAATGTAAGGATGAGTTTTCGCATCCACATCAGGGTTGACCCGCAAGCTTACCGGCGCGATTTTACCCATCTCCGCCGCTACCTGATTTAACGTTATCAATTCCGCTTCTGACTCTACATTGAAGCAGAGTATTCCGGCGTTAAGCGCCGCACGCATTTCGTCAGGACGTTTACCCACACCAGAAAACACTATTTTTTGTGGATTGCCACCGGCACTCAGTACCCGCTGCAGCTCGCCACCGGAAACGATATCGAAGCCACTGCCGAGACGGGCGAATAAATTAAGTATGGCGAGATTGGAATTGGCTTTGACCGCGTAGCACACCAGATGATCGCGTCCGGCAAAGGCCGAGTCAAATTCCTGGTAAGCAGCAGTTAGCGCCGCGCGTGAGTAGACATAGCAAGGAGTGCCAAATTCCTCGGCAATACGATCCAGCGGAACCGATTCGGCACAAAGTCCGGCATTGCGATAAGCAAATGATGGGAAGCCGCTCACCTATTTTTCTCTTCATTTTGAGATTGTTGCGCAGGCGCATCTTGCGGAAGATAGAGCGGCCCTTTCAGGCCGCAGGCGCCAAGCAGAAGGACTAGCAGAGTGGTAATACAGAATTTATGCATGGGACGAGTACCCGGACAATGGATGCAAAATACTAACATAAAGGCAATGCAATACATGAACCTGAATCGTCACCCAAGCTTCTGCAATTCCTTCCGTGCCGCCAGATGATCCGGGTAAACACTTGCCACCGTTTGCCAGAATGCCGGGGAGTGGTTCATTTCAAGAAGGTGTGACAGTTCGTGCGCTACCACGTAATCCACCAGATGGAGCGGCATCTGAATCAGCCGCCAGTTGAGACGGACGATACCGCGTGTATTGCAACTGCCCCACTGAGTTTTGGCGCGCGACAGCCGCAGTTGCGGCTGCGATACACCGAGTTTATGCGCGTACAAGGTGATGCGTTCGCTGAAGCAAGCCAGTGCTTGCTG
>CAMDAX010000087.1 GCA_945888885.1 Nitrosovibrio sp. Nv4
GCGTCGAGCAGGCGTCTGCGATTGGTTGAAATGGCCATCGGTAAATCCTCCCCTTTTTCGGAACGAGTACAAACCGAATTTTGCCAGATACCACAAGGCTTGCAGAGGATTTCATGTTGAATTCCACCCACACGATTTCACGAAGACCCAGAAATACTTTCACCCTGAAATTATCACCCTTCAGAAGGGTAAGCGACTTTACCGGAACATTTTCGTAGTCTATCAAAACGTAGCTTGTCTTCAATTTATGACCTCAATGGGCAATATGTTATGACATTCAAAATAGTAGAATAAATTTGATCTTTTGTTCTTGATGGCAACAATACTCGTGCCCATGACCACTTCATACTATCATTCAGATCAAGCGGTCGCAGCGTGAGCGGCATTATATGAGCAACCTTGCTGAAAAATGAACGATCAACTGCCTGATTCAGGTGGCGGATTCAAGGTTAGCAATGGTATTGTGAGAAGGAAATAAATTACATGAAAATGATTAAAACACGCGCGGCGGTCGCCTGGGGGCCAGGTCAGCCTTTGCGCATTGAACAAGTCGACCTGATGCCGCCGCAAAAAGGCGAGGTGCTGGTGCGAATTGTGGCCACGGGCGTATGCCATACCGATGCCTACACACTTTCCGGGAAAGATCCTGAAGGCAGGTTTCCCACGATTCTCGGTCATGAAGGCGGCGGGATTGTCGAGGCTCTGGGCGAGGGGGTAACCAGTGTGGCCGTAGGCGACCATGTAATTCCACTGTATACCCCGGAATGCGGCGAGTGCAAGTTCTGCAAATCAGGCAAGACCAACTTGTGTCAGGCGATTCGTGCAACCCAGGGACAGGGATTGATGCCTGATGGCACCACGCGTTTCTCCAAGGATGGAAAACCTATCTATCATTACATGGGCACTTCGACTTTCTCCGAATATACCGTCATCCCTGAAATTTCCCTGGCAAAAATCAATAAAGAAGCGCCGCTGGAGAAGGTCTGCCTGCTTGGCTGCGGCGTAACGACTGGCATGGGCGCCGTTGCCAACACCGCAAAAGTAAAGGAAGGCGATACCGTAGCAGTCTTCGGCCTCGGCGGTATCGGTCTGGCTGTAATCATCGGCGCAGTCATGGCCAAAGCCGGACGCATTATTGCGATCGATATCAATCCCGGAAAATTCGAAGTTGCCCGTCAACTGGGCGCCACTGATGTGGTGAACCCCAAGGATTACACCAAGCCAATTCAGGACGTTATTGTCGAGATGACCTGCGGCGGCGTGGATTTTTCCTTTGAATGTATCGGTAACGTCAAAGTGATGCGTTCAGCACTAGAGTGCTGCCATAAGGGGTGGGGCGAATCGGTGATTATCGGCGTTGCCGGTGCCGGTGAGGAGATCTGCACCCGCCCATTCCAGCTGGTGACCGGACGGGTATGGCGTGGCTCGGCGTTTGGCGGAGTGAAGGGACGCACCGAACTACCGGGCTATGTGCAGCGCTATCTGGACGGTGAATTTGAACTCGATACCTTCATCACCCATACCATGGGATTGGAGCAGATCAACCAGGCATTTGACCTGATGCACGCAGGCAAATCCATCCGCACGGTGATCCATTTTGAAAAGTAATTTTGATTTCAAACCAAAGACGAATTGAAAGAAGCGATCCGCCGAGTATATCGCAGCGTGGAAACCGCTTCTATAACGGCTTGAGTGCATGATTAAAAAGAGATGTCTTAGAATTGGAATAAGTTATCACAGCCCCAATTTGATCCGGCAATCTGTGTCGTACCAGGAAGTGATTGTCATACGCTAAAAATAAAAAAGCCATGAAAAAACTGTTAGTCCCAAGTAGCAATATCCACTTTATTTATTGACCGAAAATGGCGCATCGTTTACAGTTGCTCCTTTTGAGATAGGGTGCCCATAATGAAACGATCAGCAATGGTAAAATTAATTGCCGGAAGCCTGCTTCTGGTGGTTTCCAGTGTAGTGCAGGCCCAGGCGGGTGGCGACGCAGCAGCGGGCAAGCAAAAGGCTTCCATGTGTGTAGGCTGTCATGAAATAGAAGGGTATCGTACTGCCTACCCTACGGTTTACAACGTGCCTAAGCTCAGAGGGCAACACGCCATGTACTTGGGCAAGGCGCTAGAGGCATACAAAGCGGGTAACCGTAACCATCCTAGCATGGATGCCATCGCAACTACCCTTACCCCGCAGGATATACAGGATCTGGTTGCCTATTACACCAGCGGCGGAAAATAATTTCATCATTTAATGTAAGGAAATTGTCATGAAAAAAATCGTCATTGCAGCAATGAGCGGCGCATTGCTGCTGATTTCTGGACAGGGAATTGCAGCTGATATCGAAGCTGGCAAGAAGAAAGCCGGGGAAGCCTGCGCTGCTTGTCATGGGGCCGATGGCAATAGCCTCGCCCCAAATTTTCCTAAGCTCGGTGGCCAACACTCGAGCTATCTGGCAAAGGCCTTGAACGACTATAAATCGGGCGCGCGCAAGGACGCCATCATGGCTGGCATGGCCGCAGCTCTAAGTAAGGAAGACATTGAAAATCTGGCAGCCTATTATGCTACTCAATCCGGCCTGAGAACTAGGTAGTATAGTTTGAAAAACGGTTGGGAGATTTTTTCAGCCCGTTTAAGAATCAAGCAAAAACGGGACGTATGCGTCCCGTTTTTTTATTGCTCGCTATTTAATTCCCTCGCCTGTCAAGACAATCAAAATAGATCGTGGCATCCGGTGCTGACTGGCTACGTTGCGCTTGCCAAATCATTTCCGCAAGACATTCCATGATTTGATGCATGGCGTCGTGCTCGCTACCAGTTTTTTTCAGCAGACGCTCAAAATGAGCTCGTATTCCCACCGGTTGGTCTATGGAAAGCTGCTCCCTGATGGCGACATGCATGCTCATGTGCAAAAAAGGGTTAGCATCTCCCATTTCAGGCAGATAATCCTTATCACGATAGCGATCCACGTCAGTGAGTATGCCTTGGTATTCCGGGTGCAACAGAATGACTTCCAGCGTCATGTCTTCCATACCGGAAAGGATCTCACGCTGGCAGTATTTGCGCCAGGTGTCAAAAAAAAACTGTCGTGCCTGGTCTCTTGAAGGGTTAAACATTCCAGATGCCAATATCTAAATTGGATGATTCTTCAGGATTTTCCCCTTGAATTCACATAAATCATTAATACTGCATATAGTACATTCCGGCTTCCGCGCCTTGCACACATAGCGTCCGTGCAGAATCAGCCAGTGGTGGGCATCGTGATGGAATTCCTGCGGTATGAACTTCAGAAGTTTTAATTCCACTTCCAGTACATTTTTTCCCGGCGCGATACCAGTGCGGTTGGCAACCCGGAAAATATGCGTATCCACTGCAATGGTGGGTTCGTCAAACGCGGTATTCAGCATCACGTTGGCAGTCTTGCGCCCTACGCCAGGAAGCTTTTCCAGTTGATCGCGAGTCTGTGGTACTTGGCTACCATGATGCTGAATCAGCAGCTTGCAGGTGACCAGAATGTTCTTCGCTTTGGTTTTAAATAGTCCGATGCTCTTGATGGCATCGCGCAATCCAGCTTCCCCCAGAGCGAGAATCTTTTCCGGGCTGTTCGCTTGGGGGAACAGTTTCCTGGTTGCCAGATTCACACTTCTGTCGGTGGCTTGGGCGGAAAGCACCACTGCCACCAACAATTCGAATGGTGTACTGTATTCCAACTCGGTTGTGGGATGAGGGTTAGCCGCCTTGAAGCGGGTAAAGATTTCACGACGTTTGGTTGGATTCATGAATTAGGTAAAGAGGTATTCAGCTACGGATAATCTGGTTGTTTTTCTTCGGCTGTCCGATCAGCCCGCCATAGTGCATTTCAGTGCCGCCAGAATTGCAGCTTTTCTGGGATCATTGGTTGCTGTTCCAGTTTTTTGTGCAAGCTTTTCTTCCTGTTCCTGTTTCTCATGCTCAAGTCTCTGCAGCCTGAAATGGTGGCGCACGCGTGCACGATCAGCCGCTTTCTTTTTCGTCTCGTTCTCGCGCGTTAACCAACCGTCATTAGTAATGCAAGGCTCGTATTCTGTACCACAGATTTGTTTCCCGACCGGAATCATGCTGATGCAATCCACTGGACAAGGTGCAATGCAGAGCTCACAGCCAGTACATTCAACGGCGATCACAGTGTGCATCTGCTTGGCGGCTCCGATAATGGCATCCACCGGACAAGCCTCGATGCAAAGCGCACAGCCGATGCAGATCTGCTCATCTATCAGCGCCACTGCCTTGGGTTTTGTCACGCCATGCGCGACATTCAGCAGCATTGGCTTGACGCCCAGCAAATCGGCCAATTTCCGGATGCCTGCTTCGCCACCTGGCGGGCACTGATTGATATCGGCATCCCCTTCCGCAATCGCTTCCGCATAAGGCATGCAACCAGAGAAGCCACATTGGCGGCACTGGGTTTGCGGCAAGATGGCATCTATTTTTGCTATCAGCAGATATTTTCTCATCCAAAACCTGAGTACGGACAAATCGGCACTACATTAGGAATAATGATAGAGTCAGATAGCGAAGATTATCTCTGTTTCAGCCCGCAGCATCAATGGCAGCATGAGTTTATCCGGCTATAGCGGGGTTTTATCTCCTGCCTGTACACGAAGTTTCTCTGGTGCACACACTGCCTGTACTGCCTCGCGCACCAAATCGGGGCCACGATAAATCAAGCCAGTGTAAATTTGCACCAAGCTTGCACCCGCATCCATTTTTTCCTTTGCATCCGCCGCACACATAATGCCACCCACGCCGATGATAGGCAGCGCTCCTTGCAGCGCGGCATGTAATTGGCGGATAACCACTGTGGCACGTTGCGTGAGTGGTGCGCCGCTCAATCCACCAACTTCGCGCGCATGCGGCAGCGCTTCCACACCTACCCGTGAGAGAGTAGTGTTGGTAGCAATGACAGCGTCAATCTGGTGCTTCATCAGCAGTGCAGCGATAGCTTCAATTTGCAGCAATTCCAGATCAGGAGCAATTTTCACCGCCAGCGGCGTGTATTTACCATGTTTATCAGCGAGCTTTTTTTGTTCCGTTCTCAGCATACCCAGCAGATGATCGAGCTCTGCGGCATTTTGTAATTGCCGCAGATTAAAGGTGTTGGGAGAGGAAATATTGATCACGACATAGCTGGCGTAGGCGTAAACTTCGCGCAGGCAAATCAAATAATCATTAACAGCTCTTGCCACCGGCGTATCGAAGTTCTTGCCAATATTGATGCCAAGTATGCCCCGGTAATCTGAACATTTGACATTCGCTACCAGTTTGTCCACACCGTGATTATTAAAACCAAGACGGTTGATGATAGCGCTGGCTTGCGGGAGGCGAAATAAACGCGGCTGCGGATTTCCCGGTTGGGGAAGGGGTGTAACCGTGCCAATCTCAATGAAGCCGAAACCAAGTGCAGCAAGTGCATCAATGTGATCACCATCCTTATCCAGGCCGGCGGCCAGGCCTACTGGGTTGGGGAAATCAAGCCCCATGACATTGCGCGGCTTGCAGACAAACGGATGGCCAGGAAGCAATCCCAGTCGGTGAGCTTTCTCGATTGCATTAAACGTGACGCAGTGTGCGGTTTCAGGGTTGAGACCGAATAACAGCGGGCGGAATAGAGAATAGAGCATGGGCTAATTTTAACCTGGAAAAGAGGGTTGATGCATGAAGGATGTAGAGTTAGCCAGACGTGAAGGAATTGAGCACACTACTCATCAAGTTTGTCGCTCCATGGCAATAATCCATTGGGACGCGAGATGATGGTACAACCACCTGCGAGGCAATTTTTCTGGTTAGGAGAAGTCCATAGCAGGTCTATGGACACCGAGCAAGCAGCGAAAATGGCCGCAACATTCTCACATAGACTCAGAGAGCTACCTGATAAATTATCTGGATTAAGTAAGGCCCGCATCCGATGCCTGTTTATTGTCTGAATCTGGTTTATTTTTTGCTCTGACTGAATTATCCCAGCCCGGACCTGATAACGTGTGATTCATTGTTTTCCACATTAATCACAATATGTAAGGAAACATTTTTTGTGAGTGACAAAATATTGTGACGAAATCCGGATTTTTAGAGATACCCTTATGAGAATATCCACTTTTTCTTTTACCTTGGCTCTTCTCACGCTTGGTCTGACAACAAGCGTGTATAGCCATGCCACTGTACCTGGATGGAATGCGCTCCGCCAGCAAGTTAATTTGCTATATCAACAAGGACAATATACGCGCGCGACAGAGGTGGCGAAACAAGCTCTGCAAGTCGCCGAACAAGCCCTTGGTCCAGACCACCCTGATGTGGCCACAAGTCTGAATAGTCTGGCATTGCTATATAGCGCCCAAGCACAGTATGTGCAAGCCGAACCGCTGTACAAACGTGCGTTGGCGATTGATGAGAAGGCTCACGGCCCAGATCATCCTGATGTAGCCGCGAGTCTGAACAACCTGGCGCAACTGTATTATGCTCAAGGACAGTATGCGCAAGCTGAGCCACTGCATAAACGTGCGCTGGCAATTCTGGAGAAAGTCTTTGGCCCGGAACATCCTAATGTGGCTATAAGTCTGAACAATCTGGCACTGCTCTACAACGCGCAACAACAGTATGCACAGGCCGAACCGCTATATAAGCGCGTCCTGGCAATCTTGCAGAAAACATTGGGTCCGGAACACCCAAATATAGCGCTAGGCCTGAATAATCTGGCGGGGTTATACAGAGACCAGGGGAAATACCCCAATGCTGAACCGCTGTTCAGACGTGCACTGGCAATTTCTGAAAAGGCATTCGGCCCGGATCATCCCAATGTAGCTACCGGTCTTGAAAATCTGGCGCAACTGTATCGAGACATTGGTCATGCCAGCAAAGCAGAACCCTTGGAAAAACGCGCAGCAGCGATACGAGCGATGCGACGATAAGCTTCTGGTCCAAATGTTGTGGTATTTTTAGTCAGCGATAGATGACGGCCCATAGTCTGTCCCGTTGCTGTCAAGAACCCGCCATTGCCCGCTGATCAAGCCTTGCAATGGCTGAAAATTAGCCTTGTAGCTCATTTTTCGGTTTTGCTTGACCCAGTAACCAAGATAAAGATAAGGCAACCCAAGTGCACGGCATTGTTGTATCTGCCACAGGATGTTGTGAGTGCCAAAGCTTGCACCCGATATATCCGGATCGAAAAAAGTGTAGACCGAAGATATGCCATCAGGCAGCTCATCAACAATACTGACCATGCGCAGTTGCCCGTTTTCATAGAACTCAATCAGCCTTGAATTAACATTGCTCTGCAACAAGAAATGGCGATATTGCTCACGACTGTCGCAATCCATGCCGCCGCCACAATGGCGTTGTACCTGATAACGCAAATAGAGCGCATAGTGATCCGGGTGGTAGTGTAGTTCGTGCTGTACCGCAACCAAGTACTGGTGACATTTCCAAGCTCGAAGTTGGCTGCGGGTGGGAGTGAATTCGTCAACAATAATTCGCACCGGTACGCAGGCGCGGCAGTGATTGCAATTGGGACGGTAGGTGAAGGCACCACTGCGGCGAAAACCAGCCTGCACCAATTCACTATAGACATCAGTATCGATCAGATGGCTGGGTGTTGCTACTTGGGAACGTGCCAGTTTTTCTGGCAGATAACTGCACGGATAAGATGCGGTGGTGTAGAACTGCAACACCGATACGGGAAAGTCATTCAACTGGCTCATGATCAAAACACCATTTCTGAACTCGTTCGGGGTAGCTTACCAATTCTTTTAATCTTTGACTAAATTCTGTACGGGGGATTTCGCGCGCACCAAAGGAAGCGAGATGCGCGGTTTTCATCTGGCAGTCGATCATGCCAAAATTCCAGCGCTGCAGCTGTTTCACCAGATGCACAAACGCTATTTTGGAAGCATCAGGAATACGGGAAAACATTGATTCACCAAAAAACATCTTTCCTTGACTGACGCCATATAGTCCTCCCATCAGTTCACCGTCTATCCAGGTTTCGACTGAATGGGCTAATCCGATTTCGTGCAGCACAACATAAGCTGAAATTATCTCGGGGTGTATCCAAGTACCGGCTTGCCCCTTGCGTAGCGCAGCGCAAGCCTGCATAACCTGGCTGAAGGCACTATCTATACGGATTTCATAATTGCCCTTGTTCAGAATTTTATTCAGCGAGTGAGAAATTCTAAGCTCACTAGGTAACAACACCATGCGTGGATCGGGACTCCACCAAAGAATTGGTTCACCATCGCTAAACCAAGGAAATATCCCACAGCGATAAGCCTCAATCAGACGTTCTGGCGAAAGGTCACCACCAGCGGCAAGCAGGCCGTTGGGCTTGGTAAGTGCGGCTTCCAACGGCGGGAACAGCGCGTGAGGAGTTAACCATGGAAGCATCAGACAAGAATTGAACAGTAGCTGATCAAATGCCCGTCACACTTGGTATGAATGGGGAAAAAATAACTCAATTTCATTACTTGCATTTTTACAATACGG
>CAMDAX010000088.1 GCA_945888885.1 Nitrosovibrio sp. Nv4
ACATCCTTCGACATAACCAATGACTTGCCCAGCGTCTTTTGCTGGGTTAGTCAGATGGCTAGTAGTTACATCAGGCTCAGGACGAGCGGGGCTGGGGCTGCCCTGTTTCTTGCCAACGCCTTTCGGCCTGCGGACGAATATCATACTCAGGCCGAACGGAATGTGATTTCAATTCGTGCCGGATCAATAGAACCTCGAATTATTAGAGGCTCCCTTATTTCTTGCCGCTATCACCTTCTGATGCCTTGTTGAATAAAAACCGTCCGATCAATTCCTCCAGCACCATCGCCGAATTGGTTTTCATGATCTTATCGCCATTTTTCAACATAATCTCGTCGCCACCAGCTGCCAAGCCGATGTACTGCTCGCCTAAAAGCCCGGAAGTAAGAATGCTGGCAAAAGTATCCTTGGGAAACTGATAGCGGCTGTCTACGTTCATAGTAACTACGGCATCGAAAGTCTCCGGGCTAAATTGGATATCCACCACCCGCCCTACCACCACACCCGCACTTTTCACTGGTGCTCTGGGCTTCAAGCCGCCAATGTTCTCAAAATTTCCCATCAGTGTATAGCTCTGTGCCGCGCTGTAAGTGCCCATGTTTCCCACTTTCAATGCCAGCACCAATAGTGCCCCTATCCCTGCGGCGACAAATAACCCCACCCACAAGTCCATTGTTGTCCGCTGCATCAGCTCATTCCTCTAAACATGAATGCGGTCAAAATAAAATCCAACCCAAGAATCGCCAGTGATGAAGTTACCACCGTGCGCGTAGTAGCGCCAGATACTCCCTCTGCTGTGGGTGGTGCATCGTAACCTTCAAACACCGCAATCGCCGTCACCGCCACGCCAAAGACACAGGTCTTGATAACCCCGTTGACTATGTCATAGCGAAAATCTACTGTGTTTTGCATTTGTGACCAAAATGATCCCTCGTCCACGCCGATAAGTACCACTGTCACTAAATATCCACCAAATATGCCAACTGTGGAAAACATCGCTGCCAAAAACGGCATCGAAATCACCCCTGCCCAGAAGCGCGGTGCAACCACTCGCGCTATTGGATCTACTGCCATCATTTCCATCGCCGCCAATTGCTCAGTAGCTTTCATCAAGCCGATTTCAGCAGTAATAGCGGAACCGGCACGGCTGGCAAACAATAGCGCCGCCACCACCGGCCCCAGTTCACGTACCAGTGACAGCGCCACCAATGTCCCTACGGCTGACTCGGAGCCGTATTTTTGCAGGGTCTCGTAGCCCTGTAAACCCAGCACCATGCCAACAAACAACCCCGATACCACGATGATGATAAGCGACAGTACGCCAGTAAAATAAATCTCCCGGATGACGAGATTAAAACGCCGCAGACTGGTTGTCGACTTCAACAGCATCAGCATGAAAAAACGGCTGGCGCGACCCAGTCGCCAAACACTATCTATCACTCGATGACCGATACCCCGGATGCCGATAACAATGCGCCTAGGCAAAGCTGCTCCTTAATCTCAAATCACTGGCGTAAGACTCGGCAGGGTAGTGAAACGGCACTGGACCATCTTCTTCGCCATGCACAAACTGATGCACGAAAGGTGCAATTGATTCGCGCACTTCTGTCGGCGTGCCATGTGCCGCGATCACGCCCTCTGAAATAAAATAAACGTAGTCAACAATTTTCAATGACTCCTGTACATCGTGTGTCACGACTATCGAAGTCATGCCTAATGCATCGGTCAAGCGACGGATCAAATTTCCAATTACACTCAGTGAAATTGGGTCGAGACCTGTAAACGGTTCATCATACATGATGAGCAACGGGTCTAGCGCAATCGAGCGGGCTAACGCCACACGTCGCGCCATGCCGCCCGAGAGTTCCGCCGGCATCAGTTTATGTGCACCACGCAGACCGACAGCATTCAGCTTCATCAACACCAGATCGCGAATCAGGGATTCCGGCAGGTTGGTATGCTCCCGCATCTGGAACGCCACGTTATCGAACACTGACAGATCGGTGAATAGCGCACCGAATTGAAACAGCATACTCATTTTTCGGCGCATCTGAAACAGTTCGTCTCTGCTGAGTTCATGTACTACCTGGCCAGCAATCTTGACGTAACCCGAGGAGGGAGCAACCGCACCACCGATCAGCCGCAACAATGTAGTCTTGCCGCAACCACTGCCACCCATGATGGCGATGACCTTGCCGCGCGGCATGGTCATGTTAATACCCTTCAGGATGGCATGCCTACCGTAAGAGAAATTCAGGTCATTGATTTCAACCAGGGTTTCGGATGTCATTCTGCTGAAAGTATCGGCTCTTGATTTAACAGGTTGTCGATTCTAATCCAAATGCGCTCTCAGTACAGCTCCATAATCTGGCTCCGGGTATTAAACCCAGATAATCCATTAGGCGGATCTCTGATCCTGCGCGAGTGCTAATGGTTAGCTTGCGGCCATTTCCGCCGCTTGCTCGGCGTCCATAGACTTGCTATGGACTTCTCCCAATCGGCAAAACTGCCTCACACCCTGCCTCGCCATCATCTCGCGTCCCAATGGATCATCCAAGTTTAATGCTGGCACCAACTGCTATATCACCAACGAAGTATTGCCAGTTGTACTAAGGGAGCCCCCTGAGGGACTAAGGGTAAAACAAAAATAACCGGTACCCTGCCGCGTTCAAATCACTGCTGGCAAGATGAAGCCTGATGTCGATTTCGTGAGCGGGTGCAATCGTCTGGGCTGGATCCACATCTCCGCCGAGATATTCACCAGGGGTGAAGATGCGGCTTGCGAGAGGCTGATCCTGAATGTCGGTGAGAGTCAGTTCAAGAGCTGGATAGGCTTGCGAGAATTGAGCATAGTTACGCACCGTAGCGGTGAGAATGATGGCCCCGCTATTCTGCGCAGGATCTGCCTGTAAATCGGATAACTCGATACTCAGCAACTCTGCTTGTTGTGGCAGTGGGATGGTGCAGCTTAAAAGCTCACAGTATTGCTCCAAGTATGGCCGAGTATCGGGTGCAAGAATGGAAATCTCGGTACGATAGACATAGGCTGCTTGTCCCGCCAATAGGAGTAGCAGAGATAGACTGGCAAAACTCCAGACACGTTGGCTTTTGCGCGGCTGAACAATATTGTGTGAGTAGTATTCCAACCCCGCACTGACCGTGCCTAAAGTCTCTGTGGCCGGCTCTTCCGTATCGGCAGATCTGGAAGCGGGTGCCAAATCGCTCGCTGTTATCTCACGAGGGGTAGTGGGTGGTGGCGCTGCCTGGTCAGAAAAATCTGGCACAGGCAGTACATCCGTTCTTGCGCTCAAGGTCTGAGGAGAACCATCGACTTCCGGCTCCTGTACTGTGGTCAGAGTGGTAAAGCCGTTGAATACGCACGCACAATGTCCACAACGCACATCACCGCCATGCACCTGCAAATGCTGAGCGGTCACGCGAAAGGCGGTAGCGCAATTAGGGCATCGGGTTACCAGCGCCATAGTCCTGACCTTGTGAAAAATTTGATTTCACTTTCTCGTCCCCGTCAATAGTACCCAACCCTCCTGCTCACCGGCAATATGCATTTCTACCCATTGCCGGTAAGTACACGCCACTTCTTCCGCCTGATCTTTCAGTATGCCGGAAAGTACAATATATCCACCCTTGCGGCTTATGCTCATCAGCAGCGGGGCAAGTACGATTAGAGGGTTGGCAAGAATATTGGCGATAACCACATCAGCCCATGCTGCCGTACCCATGGTTGCCTGAGGCGTAAAATCAGGCGTATAAAACTCCGCTTTCATTTGGTCCAGTTGATTGCGCAACGCATTGTCGCGGCTTGCCGCAATCGCCTGGGGATCTATGTCTATTCCCACTGCATGACCTGCGCCCAACTTCAGCGCGGCAATGGCGAGAATGCCGGAGCCGCAGCCATAGTCCAGAACATCTTCGCCGCCGCTTAGATTTTCGTCAAGCCAGGCAAGGCATAGTTGCGTGGTTGGATGGCTGCCGGTACCAAAGGCTAACCCTGGGTCGAGTATCAAACTAATCGCGGCAGGATTGGGCGCCTGATGCCAACTAGGGACAATCCATAATCGCGATGATATCTGGATTGGAGTGAATTGTGCCTGGCTGAGCCGGACCCAGTCCTGGTCCGGCACCTCTGCCAAGCGGTAGATGGGCAAATCTATGAGGTTAGCTGCTTGCGCCGCAATCTGCATGATGCTGTTTACATCTACATCTGCATCAAACAGCGCGGTTATTTCCGCTGTGGACCAGATTTTTTCGGATGGCTCACCAGGTTCGCCAAATAAAGGCTGCTCCCATTCAGTGCCAGCAGCAGCATCGTGTATATCCACCGACAGCGCACCCAACTCGAGCAATGCATCGCTCAGCATTTCAGCGTGTACGGCGTCAACCTCTATGGTAAGGGAGATCCATGGCATATTTTCAAGACCACCTCTAAAAACCTGGATTTCGTTATATCTTGTTTAGAATCTCGAACTATTATTCCAATTCCATTTCATCACTAACGCTTCATTGATATCCTCACTCGCGCTTGGCTGTGCTATTCGCCCCAAAGAAAATCCCCTCGGGGGTGTACTGTCTACGGCATTCGTTCGTCATCGCCTCGCTTCACTTTCGAACTGGAATTGGAATCAGGGGCACCCTCAAGCACAGATAAGAATCCGTCTACATAAAGCGGGCTTACCCAACTGACGTGCGTCAACTATGTTTCTTACCTGCTGGCAAGAAAATTTGTGCTCTAACCTGGCCGGTTAATATTAGCGAGTTTCTGCTCGAGGTAATGGATAGGGGTGCCACCACGTAGAAAAGCCGCGTCGGACAACAGGTCAAGATGTAATGGGATATTGGTCTTGATGCCTTCAACCACCATTTCGGACAACGCGATACGCATACGTGCCATAGCCTGGCTGCGGCTGTCACCATAGGCAATTACTTTACCAATCATGGAGTCATAATGTGGCGGCACCATATAATGTTGATAAATATGAGAATCGACGCGGATTCCAGGGCCGCCTGGAGCGTGATACTGGGTAATGCGGCCGGCGGATGGTGTGAGTTTGTAAGGATCCTCGGCATTAATACGACACTCGATCGCGTGCCCCTTATGCACAATGTCCCGCTGACGAAAACTCAGCTTCTCACCAGCGGCAACACGAATCTGTGCCTGCACCAGGTCGATCCCGGTAACCGCTTCAGTAACAGGATGCTCGACTTGTAGCCGCGTGTTCATTTCGATGAAATAAAATTCGTTATTCTCAAACAAGAACTCGAATGTGCCCACGCCACGGTAGCCAATACTACGGCAAGCATCGGCACAACGCGCACCTATCTTGTCGCGCTGCCGGGGAGTAATGCCGAAGGCCGGCGCTTCCTCAATGATTTTTTGGTGGCGGCGCTGCATTGAGCAGTCGCGCTCTCCTAAATGTACCGCGTTGCGATGCTCATCGACCAGTATCTGAAACTCGATATGACGTGGGTTTTCCAGAAATTTCTCCACATATACCATCGGGTTGCCGAATGCCGCCTGGGCCTCATTACGCGTCATGACGACCGCATTCAATAACGCCGCCTCAGTGTGCACTACGCGCATACCGCGCCCGCCACCACCGCCCGATGCCTTGATGATAACTGGATAGCCAATGGTGCGAACGATCTTTCTGATTTCTTCAGCAGATTCAGGCAAAGCACCGTTGAAACCCGGGACGCAAGGTACGCCAGCTCTTACCATTGCATTTTTTGCGCTGATCTTGTCGCCCATCAGGCGAATAGTTTCAGGACGTGGGCCAATAAAGACAAATCCGCTCTTTTCAACCCGCTCAGCGAAATCAGCATTCTCGGAGAGGAAACCGTAACCGGGATGAATAGCCTCGGCATCGGTCACTTCTGCCGCACTGATGATGGCCGGAATATTAAGGTAGCTTTGAGCTGATGGCGCCGGTCCAATACACACGGACTCATCGGCGAGCTTCACGTACTTGGCTTCAGCGTCTGCCTCAGAATGCACCACCACCGTCTTAATACCCATCTCCCGACATGCCCGCTGGATACGCAGAGCGACTTCACCACGATTGGCTATAAGGATTTTTTCAAACATAGGTACCTCTAATAATTCGAAGTTCTAAACAAGACAAAACGGGAACAAATAATATAGACGTAGCATAGGGGTGGTATGTAAGAAAACGTTTTGCAAGCAACGTAGCACTGTGACAGAGTCCGGATTTTTAGAGTGGACCACATGCTGACCCATAAAATTCTTTTGTTGAATTGCAAAGGTAGCAACCATTTACTTCTAACTTCTATCCTATTGAAATGAGAAATTAGCAATCATCATTCAACTTCAAATAATGGCTCACCGTACTCTACCGGCTGACCGTTTTCTACCAGGATTGCCTTGATCACTCCGTTTTTGTCAGATTCGATTTCATTGAGCAGTTTCATTGCCTCAATAATACACAGAGTATCGCCCACCTTCACTGTTTGCCCCACTTCCACAAATGCATTAGCACCGGGCGCGGAGGATCGGTAAAACGTGCCCACCATTGGCGACTTCACCACATGGTTGTCTGATAATGCCTCCTTGGCTGCGGCTTCTGTTTCTTGCGTGGGGGTGGCGGGCACAGCAACTGGCTGCAAAGCCAGTGGTGCGGTTGCATAGCTCTGTATTACAGATCCCGATTTACTGATGCGAACTTTTTCTTCACCCTCGGTAATTTCCAATTCAGCGATTCCCGATGCTTCGACCAGCTCAATCAGTTTTTTAAGCTTTCTTAAATCCATAACAAGCCTCCCGGGGCAAGACTCCACTTTCTGACACACCTACCAGTCAAAAGTCAGAATTTGTTACCATCAAATTTTATTCATAAAGAATGGGGTTCAATAACTTCTACAATTGCTATATCAATGATCTTCGTTTCCATCGGAAATAGATAACATGCTTGCTTCAGGCTTGACTCTTTTACTAGCGGGTCGTTAATGCGTATTCCAAGGCCAGCTCATAGCCCTTAGGACCCAAGCCGCTGATAACACCCACTGCCAGATCGGAAAAATATGATTCTCTGCGAAAGCTCTCACGGGCAAAGATATTGGAAAGATGAACTTCGATGAACGGCAATTTCACCGCTGCCAAGGCATCACGCAAGGCAACGCTGGTATGCGTATAAGCTGCCGGATTGATAATGATGAAGTCAGTTTTATCACCGATTGTCTGTTGAATACGGCCTATTAAATCCGCCTCGGCATTGCTCTGGAAATTTTCTAGAAGAATGCCGGAATTTTCGGCTAATTTACTCAAACTTCGGTTAATCTCGTCCAATGTAACCAAACCATAAACATCAGGTTCGCGAGTTCCTAATAGGTTAAGGTTAGGGCCATGCATAACCAGGATTTTTTTTGCTGCCGTCACTTGTGGTTTCATGACACCAATTCTGCCAAAATTTATCAGAAAAGTCCAGATGTTTGGCGCTATTCGCAGAATTTAGGCGAAATTCAATTGCGAAAAGGGTTATTCCAATTCTCGCTTGAAGATGAAGCGTTGTGATGACGAACGAATACCGCAGACAGTACGTCCCAAAGGGAACTTTCTTCTGGGCAAATAGCGCGACCAAGCGCAAATGAGGATATCAATGAAATGTCACTGATGAAATGAAATTGGGTTTATCTGTTAGTTGATTTAAACAACTCTCTGTCGTCGTAATAATCGAGTAGCAGAAAATAATATGCACTGCTACTATTCACATCTCCCGCCTCTGATTTCTCCCCTTTGCTGGAAGATATAATCGCCAACAGCATCGATAGCATCTTTTGCATCGACCCGCCAGCCCGTATAACCCCGCAAGATTTTTATCTCTCCCAATTTGCCCCCCGTTTCCCAAACCTCTATAATCCATCAGGCGCTTTTCCTACAAGCTGTTGTAGCTCAGTTGGTAGAGCAACTGATTCGTAATCAGTAGGTCGGAGGTTCGACTCCTCTCAACAGCACCAATAAATCAGCCAGTTATAGATAATTTAAAAAACGATCTCTTCTGATGTAGACGTTATGTAGACACTAGGTTCATCTAAACTGCTCTAATTTTTGAGCAGAACTTGCGGAAAGCAGTATAGATTCTGCATGAAAAGTGAACAGACTAAGGAATTGGCCGAACGCCTTGAGAAGTTTTTCTGGGAAGCGCATCACCAGATGGGGGGCTACGGAGCGCGAATGCATTAGCTAAACCGAGATGGCTGTGAGGCTGGGTGTGAGTGTGAAGGCCTACGTCAATTACCTGCACAGTTGCAGTCCTGCTGGCGCGCGCATGGTGTTCGAACTACTATCTATGCTGGACGACCGCGAAGCGGCCTTAATTTTGCGCTGTTGGCGCGATAAGTAAAGGAAAAGTTGGACAAGACAACCGAAAAATTGGTGATAGAAACTAACGAATCCACACTACCGAACTTCGGAGAAGGAGCTCCGACCAAGCTGCG
>CAMDAX010000089.1 GCA_945888885.1 Nitrosovibrio sp. Nv4
CCAGATTCCGATACGTCCGTGCATATTGCTACCATACAGGGCATGGTGCAGCGCCTGCTTTACGCAGCAGAAGATTCAGCCCCACCTGCCGTCGATCAATACGACTGCATCGTGGTGGACGAATGCCATCGCGGCTACCTGCTGGATCGTGAGTTGTCCGATACGGAAATGACCTTCCGGGGATATGAGGACTACATCTCCAAATATCGCCGCGTGCTCGACTACTTCGATGCCTACAAGGTCGGGCTGACTGCCACACCGGCGCTGCACACCACACAAATCTTCGGTGCGCCAATCTATACCTACAGCTATCGGGAAGCCGTTATCGACGGGTTTCTCGTGGATTATGAACCGCCGGTGCAAATCAAAACCGAACTATCCCAAAGCGGCATCAACTGGAAGGCGGGACAGGATGTCAAAGTTTACGATGCGCGCAGCAACCAGATTGAATTATTCAGAACGCCTGACGAAATAAATATCGAAGTCGAAGACTTCAACCGCAAGGTCATCACCAGACCCTTTAACGAGGTTGTATGCAAATATCTCGCGCAGGAACTTGACCCCGCTTCCCGCCGCAAGACACTAATCTTCTGCGCGACGGACGCACATGCCGACATGGTGGTCGATCTGCTCAAAACAGCCTTCAAGGCGCAATACGGCAGCGTGAATGATGATGCTGTCATCAAGATCACCGGTGCCGCCGACAAGCCTCTGCAACTGATCCGCCGCTACAAAAACGAGCGCAATCCGAACGTGGCGGTCACTGTGGATTTGCTCACTACCGGTATCGACGTGCCGGAAATCTGCAACCTCGTATTTCTGCGCCGGGTGAACAGCCGCATTCTGTTCGACCAGATGCTGGGCCGCGCCACGCGCCTGTGCGACGAGATCGGGAAAGAAGCCTTCCGCGTCTTTGATGCCGTGCAGATATTCGAGACACTCGCCAACATGACCGCGATGAAGCCGGTCGTGGTTGACCCGAAAATCTCCTTTACCCAACTGGCGCAAGAGCTCATTGCTGTAGGAGATGAAACGGCCCGCCAACTGGTGCGCGACCAGTTCCTCGCCAAGCTGCAAGGCAAGAAACGCCACCTCTCGGGAAAATCTGCGCGCGACTTTGAAACCAAAGCGGGCATGACTCCGGACGAATTCATCAAGAGACTGAAGGCCATGCCCATCAACGACGTGGCAGCATGGTTCACGCAGAACCCCGACCTCGGTGAAATCCTCGACCGCAAGGGCGAAGGCGGCGCACAGCCAATTTTGATTTCCGAGCACGAAGATAAATTGCACAGCGCTGAGCGCGGCTATGGCAAGGCGAAAAAACCGGAGGACTACCTCAAGGAATTCACCGCCTTCATCAAAAACCACAGCAATGACATCCCAGCGCTGATGGCCGTTCTGACGCGACCGCGCGAACTCACCCGCAAGCAGCTGCGCGAACTGGTGCTGGAGTTGGATAAGGCGGGGTTCACCGAAACCAATCTCGCCACCGCATGGCACGAAATGACCAATCAGGACATCGCCGCGCGCATCGTCGGCTACATCTGCCAGGCAGCCATCGGCGATGCGCTCGTGCCCTACAACGAGCGCGTCGATCATGCGCTGCAAAAACTATTGGCCTCACGCGCATGGACCGGGCCGCAGCGCGATTGGCTGAAAAAGATCGCTGCACAAACCAAAGCCAACCTGCTGGTGGATCATGCCGCACTGGATGATCCAGACCTTATCTTCAAGCGCGAAGGCGGCGGCTTTACCCGACTCGACAAGATGTTTAACGGCGAGCTCCAGCAAGTGCTGGAAACCTTCAACGAATCCATCTGGGCTGCGGCTTGAATGCAGTGCTTATAAGTGGTATAAACCACGGTATATACCAATCAAGAAAGGAACCTCATCATGCATACCGCCAAGCTTTTCAAGAATGGCCGCAGCCAAGCCGTGCGTCTGCCAGCCGAGTTCCGCTTTGAAGGCGACGAGGTAATTATCCGGCGTGACCCGGTTACCGGAGATGTCATCCTGAGCCCGCGCAACCGGAAATTCGAAGCGTGGATCAAGCTGCGTGACCGTTTGATTGCTGAAGCGCCTGAGGAGTTCGAAAACTTCGAGATACCGCGTGACCCGGGACCGCCTGTTGATCGAGATTGGCCATGAGCAGCGCGCATCCATATATGTTGGACACTAATGCCGCATCAACTCTGATTCGCGGGCACATTACTGCTGAAATGCAGAATTTATTGATGGGGCACTCAGTCTGTATTTCCGTTATCACCGAGGCGGAGTTACGTTTCGGTGTGAAGCGGCGACCGGATGCCACCCGGCTGGCAAAAACTGTCGAAGCCTTCTTGCAGGATACCCCGGTATTGCCGTGGTTATCCGCCACCGCGCAAGCGTATGCAGAATTGCGCACTCAAATGGAAACACAAGGCATCGGCCTGTCGGCAATGGATATGCTGATTGCGGCTCATGCCCGCGCCAATGACTGCACGCTGATTACTGCCGACCGGGCTTTTAAGCAGGTTCCCGGCCTGCGCCTACTCGACTGGTCAACTTCTTCCCCAAAATAATTTAACCTATGGCCACCCACGACATCGTCGGCAAACTCTGGAACCTGTGCAACGTCCTCAAGGACGATGGCATCACCTATCATCAATACGTCACCGAGCTGACCTATCTGCTGTTCCTCAAGATGGCCAAGGAAACCGGCACCGAAGACCAGCTTCCAGAAAATCATCGCTGGGACAATCTGGAAAATCTCGCCGCGCCGGATCGGCTGGAGTTCTACAAGATATTGCTGATTCATCTAGGCAGCCACGGCTCGAAGCTGGTGCAGGAAATTTTTGCCAACGCCAGCAGCTTCATCAAGAAGCCTGCCACGCTCTCCACGCTGGTAAGCGAGATCGACAAGCTCGATTGGTACAGCGCCCGCAAGGAAGGCCTGGGCGACCTGTACGAAGGCTTATTGGAAAAGAACGCCAACGAAAAGAAATCCGGCGCAGGCCAATACTTCACCCCGCGCGTGCTGATCGACAGCATGGTCGCGGTGATGAAACCGGAACTGAAAGACATCATCCAGGACCCCGCAGCGGGCACCGGCGGATTTTTGATCGCGGCCAACCACTACCTGCGCTCACACACCAAGCCGGATTCGTGGACTGAGGCGCAACAAAAGAAATATCACACCAGCACCTTCTACGGTATGGAACATGTGCAGGACACCCACCGCCTGGCGCTGATGAACCTGATGCTGCACGGCATCGACGGCGGCATCCGCTACGGCGACACCCTCAGCCCGGAAGGCCAGGCACTGCCGAAAGCCACGCTGATCCTCACCAATCCGCCGTTCGGCACCAAGAAAGGCGGCGGCCTGCCGAGCCGCGACGACTTCACCTACCCCACGAGCAACAAACAGTTCGCTTTTTTGCAGCACATCTACCGTGGCCTCAATCCCGGCGCCAAAGGTCTTCCTGGCGGAAGGGCCGCCGTGGTGCTGCCCGACAACGTGCTGTTCGAGAGTAACGTCGGCAGCGACATCCGCCGCGACCTGATGGACAAATGCAACCTGCACACCATCCTGCGCCTGCCCACCGGCATCTTCTACGCGCAAGGCGTGAAGACCAACGTGCTGTTTTTCACGCGCGGTGAAAAGGACAAGGGCAACACCAAAGAGGTGTGGGTGTACGACCTGCGCGCCAACATGCCGCAATACGGCAAGCGCACCCAGCTTGTGCGCGAACACTTCGCCGAGTTCGAAGCCGCGTTCGGTGACGATCCACTGGTCGGTGCCAAGGCGCTGGCCAAACGCAAGGACACCGGCGAGCAGGGGCGCTTCCGCAAGTACACCCGCGAACAGATCGCCGCGCGCGGCGACAGCCTCGACATCGCCTGGCTCAAGGACGACAGCGATACCAGCGCGGATGAATTGCCGGAACCGGCAGTGCTGGCGCAGGAAGCGATGGGCGAGCTGGAAGCGGCGCTGGACGAACTGCGCGGGATACTGGAAGAACTAGGTGAGGAAGAGTCCGTTTGATGCTGCCCTATAGCCGACAACTCAAACAGAATGCGCGCGAATTGCGCAGCCACATGACCGATGCCGAGCAAAAGCTCTGGTATCGGCTGCGTCGCAAGCAGGTCAACGGCTGGCAGTTTTATCGTCAGAAACCCATCGGACCGTACATCGTTGACTTTTACTCACCTGAAGTAGGGCTTGTGGTTGAGTTGGACGGTAGCCAGCATTTTGAACCAGAGCATCAGGCTGCCGATCAGAAACGCGATACCTATCTGGCGGGTTTGGGGCTACGTGTGCTGCGTTTCGATAACCGGCAGGTGTTGCTGGAAATAGATGGAGTGATGGGGGTTATCGCCAAACTCCAAATCCCCCCCAGCCCCCCTTTGTCAAAGGGGGGAGAGAACCAGTATGTACACAAAGTGGTTGCATTCGAACCGGAACCCACACCCCTTGCTACCCCTGCTAACAAGGAAACAGCCGTACCAATCCCCCCCTTTGAAAAAGGGGGGCTAGGGGGGATTTGCGTTGAATCCACTATGCCCGTGGAGAAAAAAGCGTGAGCGGCCTTCCTGGTAATTGGGTTGTATTACCTATCGGCGATCTCATTTCACTAAACCCGAAAATTGAATGCTCAGATGAGCTTTCCGCCGGATTTGTGCCAATGCAAATGGTTGGCAAAGAATATAGTTCTCCCATCAGATTTGAAACGCGTCCGTGGGGTGAAATCAAGAAGGGATATACCCATTTCGCAAACGGCGACGTGCTGCTCGCCAAGATCACTCCTTGCTTTGAAAATGGTAAAGCAGGTTTGGTTTGTGGCTTACCAAACGGAGTAGGTGCAGGTAGCACGGAATATTTTGTAAGCCGCCCACATCTGGACATGCTCAATTCACGTTACCTGTATGCGTTTTTAAAAACCGATAAATTCCTCAAAGCGGGCGCGGTGCAAATGACCGGTTCTGTAGGCCATAAGCGCGTTCCGAAGGATTATCTGCTTGAAACAGAATTGCCGCTCGCCCCATACAACGAACAAAAACGCATCGCCGACAAACTCGACGCGGTGCTGGCGCGGGTGGATGCTTGCCGCGACCGCCTCGACCGTATCCCTGCGATCCTCAAACGCTTCCGCCAGTCCGTCCTTGCCGCCGCCACCTCGGGCAAACTGACGGAGGATTGGCGGGGTGGAGATATCTCAAGTTGGACGCATGAGCGAGCTGCTGATGTTTGCGCCAAAGTGCAAAGTGGAGGCACGCCTAAAGAGGGGTTTACCCATGATGGCATTCCATTTCTAAAGGTCTACAACATAGTCAATCAAAAAGTCGCCTTTGACTACAAGCCTCAATACATCGCTCCAGCAATTCACCAAGGCACGATGTCGAAGTCCAAAGTACAACCCGGCGATGTGTTGATGAACATCGTTGGGCCGCCACTGGGCAAAGTAGCAATCGTTCCAGACAGCAACCCGGCCTGGAATATCAACCAAGCAATAACGCTGTTTCGCCCGAGTGATCGAATCTCAACTGGTTGGCTGTACTGCATTTTGTGTGGTGGCGAAAACATCGCTGAAATCGTCCACGAGACAAGAGGATCGGCAGGCCAGACAAACATTTCACTGTCTCAATGCCGCGACTTTATTTTTCCTGTTCCGTCGGTGGAGGAGCAAACCGAAATCGTCCGTCGTGTTGATTCCCTATTTGAATACGCCGACCGCCTCGAAGCCCGCTACACCTCCGCCCGCGCCCAGGTAGAAAAACTCACCCCGGCCACGCTCGCCATGGCGTTCCGCGGCGAACTGGTGCCGCAAGACCCCAACGACGAACCGGCCAGCGTGCTGCTGCAACGCATCCACACGCAGTGCAACGAACCGAGGGTTAGCAAACCCAGTCGCAACCGCCGGGAGCAGGGATAGCAAGATGCGCATCCAGCCTTTGATCCAGACCGCTGTGTTCGACGTGGCCGATTGGGAGGTTGATGCCGAGTTCGGCGTATTTCCTCAAGGGGCGCGCGCCAAGGATGCTGTGTTTGCACCGAATTCACCTCCTGAACCTGTTATTACACCAGGCAAGCGTTACCTGTTTAAACGCTCAAAGAGAAGCTACCCAGACCAGTTTTGGGGTGAGGTGGTTGCCTACCGGGTGGGTTGTTTGCTGGGGTTGCAAGTGCCCCCGGCTTTTGCCGCCTGGAATTCGCGCACAGGTCACTGTGCCGCTCTGATCGAGTGGTTTTATAACGACAACAACGAAGCCTTCGTGATGGCTGGCGACTTCCTTCAGATGATGCATAAAGATTTTGATCGAAAGTATGGGACGCAGCACAATTTGCTTGATAATATGCGCCTCCTTCGGATGCTTGCTATTCCAAAGGTACTTGAGCCTGGTTGGCGGCAGTGGTGGGTTGATGCACTGCTATTTGATGCACTCATTGGCAATACTGATCGTCACCAGGATAACTGGGGATTTATATTTTACAGCACGGAGCAGGCGCCTCGATGCAGATTGGCACCGCTATTTGATAACGGTACCAGCTTGGGGCACGAACGCTTCACTGATCGCGTGAGCCGCTGGACTGAAGCTGATTATGATCACTACCTTTCAAAAGGTACGCACCATCTGAAGTGGTCATTGTCCGATCCATTGCAGGGTCATATTTCCTTGCTTCAACGCGCGCTGGATGAATGGCCGGATACGCGCGAGGCGGCGGGTACCAGACTGAATTTTTCATTTGATGAGCTGTCAGATGTGGTCGCAGATATGCCCCAGCTTGTTGCTGCAACACCGCTAACCCGCGAAAGACTTGAATTTATGTTGCGCCTGCTTGGTCGCCGGCTAAAACTGTTAAAGGCATTATTCCTATGAATATTTTGCACCATATTGTCGAGCCATCTCGTCTACTGATGACTTGGCAGCCACAGGATGAGGCTGCTACATCTCGCACACAACGGGTGATCGGTGAAGTATGCGTTGAACCGGACGGCCAGTTTGTTTTTCGTTATCTCAAGGGTACACCTGATTTCGATGTGGCCCGCAATGCTAGATTTCAAGGCTTCCCGGCGTTTCGCCTCGAAGATGCCGAAATACGCCAGGGCGTAATCGAATCTTTGTTGCGCCGCTTGCCACCCCGTAACCGGGAGGATTTTTCAGATTTTCTTGCACAACATCGGCTGCCCGCGCCGTTTAATTACTCCGACTTTACATTGCTTGGATACACTGGCGCCCGTTTACCCAGCGATGGATTTGCCTTGGTACCCGATTTTCACGAGGACACGGTGCCGTGCGATTACCTGATGGAGGTTGCAGGCCTGCGCCATGTGCTAGGCACTGATATGGGCAACATTCATGTGGGTGACGCAGTTACCTTTGAGATTGACCGGGAAAATCCGGTCGATCAAGATGCTTTGCTGGTAATTTGCCAAGGGAAGAAAATCGGCTATGTTAACCGCGCGCTTAGGGCTAATTTGCATCGCTGGCTTCAGCTACACCACGTTTCAGCAACAATTGAAAAGCTTAACGGCAAGCCAGATCGCCCACTGGCCTATGTAAACATTAGCGTTAACTAATCGCATACGAAGGGGGCAGCAACTGTTCCCGGCGTTAAGGGTTTTTCGTATAGGTGGAATGCATAAGTGACATCAAACTATTCCGTCTCACCCAAGGCCAGGCCATCGAGCTGTAAGGCGACGCCTCCGATCTCGAAAAACCGCAGCTTTGCCTTTAATCTCTTTCGGTAATTTATTGATTGATAGGTGGAGCTGAGGTAGCGTACTCAATACCAGAAGATTTCAGTGTCGGCTCAATCGTGCCGTCACTGCTCCGGCTTTAAAGTTCTGGTAAGTTCCATGAGTTGGTCCATAAGCGCCCTCTTCTGCTCGCCTAACTCGTTGTAGCGCGAATATAAGCGGTTAAGGTCGAGAGTGTATTGCTGAATGCGTTCTTGTCGCTCCCGTTGCAACCGAGTCTTCTCGTCATAGTTTTGAGACGGATTGTCTATCAATCCACTCGTGGCATAAGGACTCTGCGTAGCCATCGAAGGAGTCTGCATTGCCTGCGGAAAACTCTCCTGCATTTCGTTTCGCCGCAATTCCTGCATCATCTGAAATTGCTGGTACGTGGCCTGTTGCTCCTGTTGCACTTGGTTCAACACCATTTCCAGTTGCGCCACCCTCGGATCGGGTGCTGGATAAGAAGTTCTCGGAGAAGGGCTTGGAACAGTCTGCGCCAGAGCTGAGGCTATCACACTTGAATTCAATAGAATCAGGGCGAGAATTATTGGTTTCATGGCTTCTTGTCTCCTGCGGC
>CAMDAX010000090.1 GCA_945888885.1 Nitrosovibrio sp. Nv4
TCATACTGCACTCCAGGTTTGTCAAACCCGGAATGATCGCAAATGTGCCATATAAAATTCAAATCGTGGACACCCATGAATCGCTTAAAACCCTTGTCAGTGCTGGCGTTGCTGCCGGTGCGTCTCAATTTAACCGGACACTAGTGAACTGGAATAAGGAACCGTTTTTTGTGGGCAGCAAAGTGTGGTGACGAACCCCGGGTTTTTAGAGATGCCTATAACTTCTACTTGAAACCAGGGTGCCGGTACTGAATTAAAACATGTGAAAATATGCAGCAGCTTCTCTTCTGTCTGCAATGTTTGTCGCATAAGTAATCCCCCCTTCCACTTTTTGCAGGATTAACGATAGATGCGCCTCACCCCTGCTCACCTCGACATGGCTATTGCGGCATTACGTGCCGTGTTGCCACTGGAACACCCTGCTGACGCGATCCTGCGGCGTTTCTTCCGCGACAATCCTGAACTCGGTGCAAACGACCGGGCATTCATCACCGACACTGTGTTCGGTATTCTGCGCCATCGATTTTTCCTTGAGTGCGCTGCCGATACCACCGCACCCCGTCCGCTGCTACTTGCCTATCTGGTTAAATTTCAGGGGATGAACATGCGCGAACTGACGTCTCTTGTCAACGAGGCTGAAACCAAGTGGCTTACAGGAATCAAGGCAGCGACACCGGAGTCGCAGCCGCTTGCCATCCAAGCCGAGTTTCCGGAATGGCTGGTGGAAAAACTGCATGGCTGTATATCGGAGACGGACATTCTCGACCTGGGGCGCTCGCTGCAACAGGCTGCATCGCTGGATCTACGCGTCAATACTCTGCTTGCCAACCGCGATGAAGTGATGGCGGCATTAAACAAGGATGGTATTGAGGGCAGCGCTACTCCTTACTCGCCTAGCGGTATCCGTCTTGCCGGCAAGCCTGCGATCAATCGTCATGAACTATTTTTGACCGGCAAAGTGGAAGTGCAGGATGAGGGTAGCCAGTTGTTGGGCTATCTGCTCGCGCCCAAGCGCAGTGACATGGTAGTGGATTTTTGCGCGGGTGCGGGGGGCAAGACGCTGATGCTGGGTGCACTGATGCGTTCGCAAGGACGCATCTACGCTTTCGATATTTCCGAGAAACGGTTGAACAACCTGAAACCACGTCTCAAGCGTTCTGGTTTATCCAACCTGCATCCGCAGTGCATCGCCAATGAAAATGACATCAAGGTAAAACGTCTGACGGGAAAGATTGACCGGGTTCTGGTGGATGCACCATGCAGCGGGCTGGGTACGCTACGCCGCAATCCGGACTTGAAATGGCGACAGTCCCCACAGAGCATTGAAGGACTCAAGCGCAAGCAAGCAGCAATTCTCTCGTCTGCGGCAAACCTGCTCAAACCCGGCGGCAGGTTAGTTTATGCCACGTGCAGTTTTCTGCCGGAGGAGAACCAGGAAATTATCGAGCGCTTTCTTGCTGATCACCCCCGTTTCATGCTGCTGAATTGTGCCGAACTATTGGCGCAGCAAAAGATCCCACTCGACACTGGAAAATTCCTGCAACTGATGCCCAGCCTGCACGGCACGGATGGTTTCTTTGCCGCCGTGCTGGAGCTTACGGGGAAACAAATTTAAGGCGTCCATGACCTTGTTTGTGCCTAATGCTGTTATCGTCGGTTGTCTGGCATTCCTGTTTGCTGCATCCGCGACAGCCTTCGAGCCATCTTCTGGCCACGGTGGCAAGCCTGTCGTTCTCCCCGCCACCGGCACGATACAGGTCGCCTTTACACCGGGTGATGATGCCGGCAAGCTGATCACGGACGCTATCAGCGGTGCACGCCGCCAAGTGCTGGTACAGGCATTCAGCTTCACCCATCACAGAATCGCTGAAGCACTGATTGCTGCCAAGCGCCGAGGAGTAGATGTGAGAGTGATTGCAGACAAGGAGCAGACCGAAAAAATCCCCACCAGCGTAATCGCCAGGATCGCAGCTGGCGGTGTGCCGGTTTTCCTCGACTCCGATCACACCAGCGCCCATAGCAAAGTGATGGTGATTGATGCCGGCAGTCCGGAAGCAACGCTGGTTACCGGCAGCTTCAACCTCACTCAGGCTGCACAATACAAGAACGCAGAGAACGTGCTGGTGATACGCGGCAATGGAGCGCTTGCCGAGCTTTATCTGAAAAACTGGCAGCATCACTACGAGCACTCGCAGCCCTACCGCTGAGCTTGCGTTATCCTAACCCGGCAAGAAATAAGCGCGAGCTGGCCACGCGCCGATGGTCTTTCTGACGGAATTCATCGACAACGGCAGCAATCTCGAACGGGGTTTCTGGATCAGCGACCAGGAGAGAGCAAATTGCTTTGCACTCCGCTATCAATATGAAAATCTGGTGGGAATTTATAACAGCGGCATTGTAAATTTGAAAGTCGTCACAGGACTCCTACCTGCTCCCGCCATGCTTCCCTTTCCATTTGTCATTACAGAAAGTCTTTAAAGAATGATTCATGTGCGGGAACGGGTTTACCTACAAAGTAGCCCTGAGCATGATCAACATGCAACTCTTCCAGTAAGGTGAGGGTCTCCACGTTCTCTACAAACTCGGCCGTGGTTTTCTTGCCGAATCCTCTCGCCACGTCACACAAGGCTTTTACCAGAACTCGGTCATCAGGACTAGTGGCCAGATTCTGTATAAATGACCCATCGATTTTTACGACATCGATGGGAAGTTGTTTTATATAAGTAAAAGAGGAGAAGCCAACACCAAAATCATCCAATGCGAAACGGCACCCAAGCCCCCGGATTGTCTCAATGAGTTTACGTGCTGCAGGCATATCTTCCAGTACCGCTGTTTCGGTTATCTCAAACAGGAAATCTGTGGGATCCGCTGAGTGTTGCGTGAGAGCTTCCTTCAGAATCAGCAGCAGTTCCGGGTCATTAAATGCATGAGCAGATAAATTAATCGAGAAATTAATATGGCGTCCATGCTGATTAACTTTGGCTGCTTGAGCAATGACTTTACGCAATACCATTTGGTCAATCTTGTGAATAAGGCCGGTACGTTCTGCTGCGGATATAAAAGCACCGGGTGGAAGCACTGCCCCGTGGTCGTCGAGCATGCGCAGTAGTGCTTCGCACTGCCTGATGGTTTTGGTCTGAACATTCATAATGGGCTGAAAATATAGGACAAAACGATCATTGACGAGAGCTTGCTCAATCCTTTCTTTCCAGTGTACAAGGTTATGCATACGTTCGCGGCTCTTGTCCTCTTCAGAAAATATATGCCATCCGCTACGTCCCGCCTCCTTGGCCTGGTACATGGCGAGATCTGCCGCTGCCAGCAGCTCATGCACATCTCCACCATGCTCGGGAAAAAGCGCAATACCAACGCTAGCAGAGGCTTTATGGGTTCGGTCGGCTACGGTCAGCCTCACCTCTCCCAGTTGCTCGAGAATGGTTTTTGTAACTATGATTGCCCCTTCCGCCGTAGTTTCAGGCAGAAGCACTGCAAATTCGTCCCCGCCCAGGCGGCCTATTACATCGACATTGCGAACGGCGTTTGACAGCATATTTGCGACCATTTTGAGCAGGGTATCGCCTGTCTGGTGACCGCTCGTATCGTTAATGTACTTGAACTGATCCAAATCAAAGAAAAGCAGCGCACCCGGCCGCTGATAACGCGTAGCCAGATTAAGTATCTGCTCCAATTCTTCCTGAAAGCGACGCCGGTTAAACAAGCGCGTAAGCGGGTCGTGGTCCGCCAGCCAGGCCAAACGGCCTTCTGCCTGTTTGTGTTCGGTGATATCGAGGCCTACTGATAGCACTGCCGGGTCATTTTTAGAATGCCGGGTAAGACGGGAGTGTAGCCAGATGATATACCGTGTTGAACCATCACTACACAGGGTAGTGGTTTCATGCCGCAACTGCTCCCTTAGTTCAAGGCATATCTCCTCTAGCCGGGGGGGCAGGTCATAAAAATCGTCTTCCAGCACAAGGATATTAATGAAAGGCTGCCCTTGCAGATCCTTTTCCGTACACTGAAGAAGCTTTTCGCCAAAAGCATTAAGCGAAACAATTTCGGCGTTACTATTTTGTGTAATCACAATCACCTGCGCCATATCGAGCAAGTGCTCAACAAAGTCCCTCTCCTTACTCAGCTCATTCATCTGTATAGCCAATGCTGCTGTCCGGTCAGTAACCTGGGTCTCAAGTTTCTCGAGTTGATAAGACAGTGATACGGCCGTCTCATCCAGCATGTCTACCTCATCTTTTAGCCATCGTTTCTGATCAACGGAAAGAAGTGCGCTACGAAAGTTTCTGAAGTCGCTTCTGGCCAAGAGCGGCAAGCTAAAGACGATGTGTTTCAGTCGTGACAGCGGTTTCGTAAGAGCTATAAATAACAGAAATTCAGAGAGTGCCAGGCCTATCAGGCCTATCGCTATACTCTGCCATGTTGCTTTATGAATAGCGTTTACGGTAGTAGTGACATCGGTGATCGTTATCAACCTTGCCACGTCAGTGGATGCGTTTATCCTTTCTAGTGGTAACTCTTTTATGTACAGGTAACGGTCTTCCCAGGGAAACTCGATACCATTTTTCAGGCTGACAGGATTTGGGTATTGCTGGGCAATACTATTGAGGATGAGGATATTCTCTTTGCTATTGGTAAGCGCTGCTACGTGCGAGTTCCAGTCTGAAATTTGCATGGAGTTGCCAAGACTCTCAGTTACGCCACCTTTCTCCCGGATAAGTAAGCCAATATCAGCACCTGCGATATTCTCAAACCCTAGCACAGCGTCGACCAGAGTTGCCCCGATGACGATAGTCCCAACATTTTTACCCGCTACCAGCAAGGGTTCGATGGCGTATTGCACGCAGTTTTTTGTACAACTTAATGGGCTGATAGGCTGTTCCCGGCTATTGGCATTGCGAACCCATTCCAGTATTGCATCATCATCATCATCATCATCAGTGGATCTCCATCTGACCAAAAGCCGGTTTGATTTGTCGTAGAAACGTACCAGATGAACGCCATTATAGAGCTGCAATGATGCCCAATGCGGGTCGAATGCGTGGTAGATTTTCTCCGTGTCACCCGCGAGCAAACCTTCATTCATTTCTTTCAGGAAAGGGGTTAGTCCGGCAAGTTGGTGCAAATTCTGTGCAGTCTGACCAATCAAGCCATTAATTTCTTTGATATGACTTTGATGTTGCATAGTGCGCTGACTGGTGAAATTGTCTAATAGAGTTAAGTAACTGATCAGACTGAATGAGGTTGCAATGGCAAGCAGAATCAAGCTGCTTAGCAGCAAGACTTTCCATTTCAGGCCCAAAAATCTGTGCATAAAGCTTCCAGCTCCATTCGATGGAATCTTGCCTTCCTTGGGATCATGTTCTATCAGGAGGGACATTTAGAATCGATAGGAACCTTGCACCGCGAACAGATGCCAGTGCTGGGAGTGCTGATTTGCGATACTGAGGTTGGGGTTGTCCAGTGGTGCGAGCCAAGCGGTGCCGTTGACGTAGTGATGTTCTGCGGCCAGCATGAATGATGGGGTGACGTTCCAACGGATACCTGTTGTTATATCCTTGGCAAAGCGACTAAATGCAGGTTTCCCCCCTGTCGATGCAGCGTAGTCATGACCACTGCGGTCGGCTCTGCTCGTATAGAGTGCATCATAGCGTAAGACGCCTTCCCATTTTGGGGTAAACCGATAGATGCCTTGGAAGTAGTAGCTCTCACCAGTAATGTTCGTATTTGGGATTTGACCAAAATTGTTATATTCAAGATGGCGGATGGCGTATTCAGAGGTGAGGCTCCAGCGCTCGGCATTATATTGCGCGGAGAAAATAACCGGTGTGAATAGAATCGAACCGCTATGCATATCGCTCGGATACGGCGCAGCCGGGTTGTAACCTATATTCGTCTGTGCCCCGCTGACTGCCAGGCGAATTCTCCCGCCATCATATTCGTACAGCCCACGGCCGATATATGACACTCGCGAGGAGAGACTGCCCGGGTAAGCGGCGGCGGCGCCCAGTACAGCCGCTCCAGTTTGTGCGCCAGCAACGTACGGCATTACCACACCAAACTGATAGGAGAAGTCACCCTTATCGGTGCGAGTCTCGCCATAGATATGACCTCCATCTGCCGCCATCGCAAGGTTGCGTGTGCGGTCAAAATAAATCGATTGAGGTAACATAATGCTCGGCCGAGTGTGTGCTACGTCACGTGTCTCGTTGTAAAAACCGAGCGGATTTTTTATCCTGCCTAAACGTATTCCGAAGTGACTATCTTCAGAAGAATATGCTCTGTAATCGATAAGTGCGTAATCGAGACGAATGTCTTGACTGCTTTGGCCGGCGTGGCGATGGAGTGCCTGGGCAGAGATCAGCAGGCTGGGAAGCAGCTGTACCGAGGCATTAAGCCCCACCTCCCTGAAACCAAAAGTGCCGCTATCCTGACTGCTATTTCCGAAGACATTATTATTCCCTGTAGTACTCAAATAACCTTGAGTTGCGAAGCCATGGATCTGTACGTTGTCGGGCAGCTTTATTGCCTGCAGTCGCGTTGCGGTAGTGCTTAAAAAGCTGGAGGTTTTCTGACTGTCAGGGAGTGCTTGAGATTGTGCAGGGAAACTCCATAAAATGATCGCCATGGCAGCCAGCTTGGCTACCCATACATGAAGGTTACACACGCTGTTATTTGATCTGGAGTACATTGACACGCCCATTTATTTTTATCTTCTCTAGATAGCCAATCGCACCGGGGGTATTGGTAATTCGATCCAACATTTCTTCACTCGAAGACACTCTAATCGGAGCTTGGCCGGTACCGGAAAACACCAGCCGATCCCAGGCTTGACGCAGCTGGTAGGGAAAGGCGTTCAGTTTCTCTTTAGCAAAGGAATTGTGTAACGGTATGTCATCGGCCAGCACGAAAACTTTTATTGGCGTGCCATTTGCCCAGGTTAGCTGGCGCATGCCGAAAATGGCACGCAGGGAATTGCTGGGAAGGCTAGGGATATTGATAGATGGATGAACCACGACTTCATAGTGCCCATCTGCCCGTGCGACACCAATAGCAGATAGCATCCCGAGTAGCAGGGCTATCAGCAAAATATGGTGGTGGCCAGTGCGAATTGTATTTTTAGTTATCGGTGTCACCGTTATTTACAATTTCTTTTTATTTTCATGAGGGGTGAAACATGGCCGTTGAAGAATTTATTTTCCGGGTTCAGTGGCTATGCGGAGATTAAGCGCTGTATCCAGCGGAGTTGCCTGGATTTTACCTTGGTCAGTAATCAGCTCCCAGACTTGGGGATTGTCTTTACGCATTCTCTCCAGCACATTTCTTATGTCGGCAAAGTACGGTCGACGCGGGCCATGATAATCGATTAACGGTCCAACAGGATCAAGCTGTAGACTGTAGATGTATAGCAATCTATTCAAGGCAGGCTCCATTACTGAGAGCCAGTAGGTAATGTTGTGCTGGATACATGAGCGTATGATGCCAACAGTAATTGCCAGCATTGGATGAGGAAAACGCCGCCGGTTATTATCTTGAGTGCGCTGTTCATCATTTAGCCAGTCCGGAGACCTGCGACGTTCTTCTCTACGCCTGGAATACTTGCCTAAAAGGAGAAAACGCGAGATCTCTGCAACGTTCTGCCTTGGTAGCTTGCTGGTATCTATCTGTGCGGGGTCGATCTGGGCATAACGCTCGACAGGAAAAAGATTCTCCGGACTTGACGGGTCGGAGAGTATCAAGCGTGCACAGCCTATGAAAGTATTGGATGGGCGATGTTTTAGCAGAATATGGTGAGAGCGGTAGTCATATTCATCTGTTTCCATCTCGTCGGAATAGTGCGCAGCCTTAAACCCGGGGGCGCGTGCCTCAATACATAGCACCGTATAGCGCAGATGAAATACTTCTTTTAACAGCTCTGGGGAGTCAGCATTGACAATCTCAAAATACTCATCGAAGGCGTCGATCAAATCATTCTGCATATGATGATTCCGGTTTCACTTATGTTAAGTTCGGTGGTAAATCTAATTTATCCGTTCTTCCCTAAGCAAGCTCTCTTGGTAATTCAATGATTGGGAAATTCAAACAAGTTAAGCAAGAGAGCCTCTTGCAAAACTAATTTCGAAATGGAGCGCAATGACATCAGATGCTCGAATTTCAGCATCTAAGTGGTTACGCTCTCCCTGTTTGCGGCAATCTTTCTGCTTTACCGCATTTCCTTGCTCCTGAGGGCGAGTGCTGTCACCGG
>CAMDAX010000091.1 GCA_945888885.1 Nitrosovibrio sp. Nv4
ATTCCACTGCGTTGCGTAGTATTCATTTCGGGCGCCGATGTTGTCTTTAGAACCTCCATCTTGCCAGTAATGGCCGCCCTTTTCTACCTCTTTTCGCTCCCAATTCTCCGGTTAATTCAGCTCAGGTGGGGAGTTTTGCAAGAGCCTCACTCGTGTGATCTACTGTTAGCCCCAAGGCTATCTCCAGGAATTCAGAATTCTTAACGAAATAAGGTGGGAACAAAAAATATAGACGTGGCATATTGTTGATATATAAGGAAATATTGCTTTTCAAATAACGAAATATTCTAACAAAATCTGGACTTTTAGAGGTGCCCCCAAGTAATATTTCCTTGAAGAATCTCTGAGAAAGCAGTCCCGCACGATCCTCCGGAACCAATAAATCCCAACTTTACGACTCCCTGGCTATCCCCACACCAGCAGTTGCCATGCAGGGCAACTGCTGGTGTGGGGAATTACACGAGTTGACGTGAAGCCACAGGGTGCATCAATACGCTATAATGCAACCTTTTTGCCCTAACCAATGTCGATATTGCAGGGAAGTGACTTGGAGTGCGTGCGTGGTGACCGCAGGTTATTCAAGGATATCAATTTTTCCCTTGAGGCTGGTGAACTGATACAAGTTCATGGGCCGAATGGCAGCGGCAAAACCAGTCTGCTACGTATGCTCTGTGGACTGGCGATTCCAGCCCACGGGAAAATCTGTTGGCATGGTACTGATATCCGCTCTTTGAAGGGAGATTATTATGGTGCCATCACTTATCTTGGCCACTTGAGTGGGGTGAAGGACGATTTGACTGCTATTGAAAATCTGCGTATTTCCAGCGCACTTGCAGGTGTCGAGATTGATGCAAAAAAAGCACATGATGCTCTGCAGCATATGGGATTAGGTGGGCGTGAGTTATTGCCAGTCAAAGTGTTGTCGCAAGGACAACGGCGAAGAGTAGCATTGGCGCGCTTGTTGGTATGCCGTACAGTATTATGGATACTGGATGAGCCGTTGGCAGCACTGGACAGCGCTGCGGTGAAATTAGTGCAAAATCTACTGGAGCAGCATCTGGTGCAAGGCGGCATGGTGGTGATGACAACCCACCAGGAAATTGACATTGCTGCCGGTGCAACCCATCGGTTGCAACTCGCTTAATATGTCTCTATGGGTAATTCAGCGCGACCTTCTGCTGGCAATGCGGCGGCGAGCGGATGTTTTAACTACGCTGTTTTTTTTCATCATCGTGGTGAGCCTGTTTCCCCTCGGGGTGGGGCCGGAAATCAATATGCTCCGGACCATGGCGCCGGGCGTAGTGTGGGTGGCGGCACTGCTGGCTTCGATGCTATCACTAGGGCGAATGTTTTCCAGCGATTATCTGGATGGCACATTGGAACAGATGCTGCTCTCGCCCCAGTCGTTGTCAATGCTGGTATTGGGCAAAGCTCTGGCACACTGGCTGGTGACAGGTGTACCGCTGGTACTGATGTCACCAGTGCTGGGCCTTCAGTACGACTTGTCGACGGAAGCACTGCTCGTACTGACCGCCTCATTATTGCTGGGTACGCCGGTTCTGAGTTTGATTGGCGCTATTGGTGCGGCACTGACTTTAGGATTGCGTGGTGGTGGGGTATTGGTATCGCTGCTGGTGCTGCCACTGTATATCCCAGTACTGATTTTTGGAGCGGGGGCGGTAGAAGCAAGCGCAGCAGGTTTAGGCGCTGGCGCTCACTTGTCGCTACTAGGTGCCTTTCTGTTAGTGTCATTGGTATTGGCGCCGTGGGCAGCAGCAGTTTCATTACGAATTTCGATGGAATAAAGAAAGCAATTTTGAATTTTAAGTTTTTAGTTTAAAATCGGCGGCTGCAAATTTTGATGCAAAATCAGAAATATGGGACTCAGAGTTTTTAAATATGGCGATTAACTGGTTTAACTACTCCTCTCCAGCAAGTTTTTATTTCCTGGCTGGAAAAATGATCCCACCGTTCACCATCGCTGCAACCATATTGTTTGCAGTGGGGCTTTATATTGGTTTTTTTGTCGCCCCTACTGATTTCCAGCAAGGCGAAGCCTACCGCATCATTTTTATTCATGTACCAGCGGCATGGATGTCGATGTTTCTCTATGTAATGATGGCGATTTGGGCTGGTATCGGTCTTGCGTTCAACACCCGGCTATCCTCCATGATGGCTACTGCCATTGCACCGACAGGAGCAATGTTTACTTTTCTTGCCCTATGGACTGGTGCGTTGTGGGGAAAGCCCATGTGGGGAGCATGGTGGGTGTGGGATGCCCGACTTACATCCGAATTGATTCTGTTGTTTCTCTATATCGGTTTTATGTCACTACAGGCGGCGATAGACGACCCGCGTCGAGCCGATAAAGCTGGTGCGGTGATTGCGCTGGTAGGGGTGGTCAATATTCCTATTATTTATTTCTCAGTTAAATGGTGGAATACCTTACATCAAGGAGCCTCCGTCAGCATTACGCAGTCTCCAAAAATGGCGACTACCATGCTGACCGGCATGCTCATTATGTCTATCGCGTGCTGGATGTACGCCATTGCGGTGATATTAATGCGCACACGCACCATCATTCTGGAACGCGAGCGTCATACTGCGTGGGTAGGTGAATTGCAGGGAGCGACGAAATGATCTGGGCTAGCTGGTCAGATTTCTTTTCCATGGGTGGATACGGATTCTATGTATGGGGCTCCTACTTGGTGGCATTTGCCTGCATAGCCGGAGAAATTGCTCTGGTATTTAATCGCAAGCGAACTTTGCTGAAACATCTTAGTCTGATTCATGAATCAACTAAAGAAGAGAAAAGAAATGAAACCACGTCATAAAAAACTGGCGATCATTGCCTCAGGTGTAACTGCATTGGGCCTTGCTGTCGCACTGGTATTAAATGCGTTTGAAAGCAACATGGTCTTTTTCTTCAGCCCCTCCCAAGTTGCTGCCAATGAAGCGCCTGTCGGTAAAAGTTTCCGTATAGGCGGGTTGGTGGAAGAAGGTAGCATCAGGCGTCAGAGTGACGGTGTGACCGTAAAATTTATCGTAACCGATACCGCTAAGGTCATCCCTGTGGTCTATACAGGCATTCTTCCTGACCTGTTCAAAGAAGGCAAAGGCGTAGTCGCCCAGGGAAAATTAGCGGCGGATGGTGTTTTTCGTGCAGATGAAGTGCTTGCCAAGCATGACGAAAATTATATGCCGCCGGAAGCTGCTGGCGCGCTGGAGCAGGCTAGAATACAAAAAACAGTAATGACGAAGTGATTGGATAAAAGGCAGGAACAAAGCCACTCCTGCTTATCTATCCCTTCAATCCTTAGCTCTTAACCCCTAACTTCATAGTCCTAACCATGATTCCAGAACTCGGTAATTTTGCTCTCATTCTCGCGTTGCTATTAGCGATAACACAAGGAACCTTACCTATCATCGGCGCTGCCCGCGGTATTCCTTCGTGGATTGCACTGGCTCGACCCGTAGTACAAGGACAGTTTGTATTCCTTGCTATCGCCTTTGGCTGTCTCGCTTATTCGTTTGTCAGCAATGATTTCTCAGTGTTGAATGTTGCCAGAAACTCCAATTCTGAGCTACCGATACAGTACCGTATTGCCGCATCCTGGGGCTCACACGAAGGTTCATTGTTGTTATGGGTGTTCATGCTTGCGGCTTGGTCAGTTGCGGTAAGTGTATTCAGTCGTCATCTGCCGGATGAGATGGTGGCACGAGTGCTCGGTGTGATGGGACTAGTTAGCGTGGGTTTTATTCTATTCCTGCTAGTTACATCCAATCCATTCGATCGTCTTTTTCCTGCAGCGCTGGAAGGAAGCGATCTGAACCCCTTGCTGCAAGACCCGGGCATGGTAATTCATCCACCCATGCTTTACATGGGCTATGTTGGTTTCTCTGTAGCCTTTGCTTTTGCTATCGCCGCATTGATTAGTGGGCAGATGGATGCAGCTTGGGCGCGCTGGTCACGTCCCTGGACTACCGTCGCATGGGTATTTCTCACCATCGGTATCATGCTTGGTAGCTGGTGGGCTTATTATGAGCTTGGCTGGGGTGGCTGGTGGTTCTGGGATCCGGTCGAGAATGCATCTTTCCTGCCGTGGTTGGTAGGTACTGCGCTAGTTCATTCGCTGGCAGTAACCGAGAAACGCGGAAGCTTTAAAAGCTGGACTGTACTACTTGCCATCTGTGCATTTTCCTTAAGCCTACTCGGCACCTTTCTGGTTCGCTCCGGAGTGCTGACATCGGTTCATGCTTTCGCTACTGATCCCACGCGCGGCGTATTCATTCTGGCATTTCTGGTTATCGTCATTGGTAGTTCCCTGCTGCTATTCGCTTGGCGGGCACCAAAAGTTGGTCTGGGCGGAAAATTTGATCTGGTATCCAGAGAATCAATGCTGCTTGCCAATAATTTATTGCTGATGGTGGCTGCAGGCAGCGTCTTGCTGGGTACGCTTTATCCATTGATCATGGACTCGCTTGATCTCGGTAAAATATCAGTCGGCCCACCCTATTTTGAGGCAGTATTTGTGCCGCTGATGACCCCGGCAATTTTCCTGATGGGGCTAGGCCCCCTCGCCCGCTGGAAGCAGGCAAGTTTACCGGAACTGATGCTACGTTTGCGCTGGGCTTTTGGCGTGAGCGTGATAACCGCACTGCTAATGCCATTTGTCATGGGGGAGTGGAAACCATTGGTAAGCTTTGGCTTACTGCTGGCTTTCTGGATTATTGCCACCATCTTCGTCAGCATACAACAGCGCTTGCGTAACAGTGGTCAGGGTGGATTGTTTGCAAAGCTTGCCAAACAATCACGCAGCTATTACAGCATGCATTTGGCGCATCTTGGGATAGCGATATTCATCATCGGTGTAACACTGGTGAATGGGTATGAGACCGAAAAAGATGTGCGTATGGAAATCGGCAGTACTGTGACAATGGGCGGTTACACTTTCCGTTTCAATGGTGCAAGCCCAGTATCCGGACCCAATTACAAGGCAATGCGCGGTGATATCGACGTATTGCGTAATGGCGAGAAAATTCGTGTGATGCAACCGGAGAAGCGCACCTATAACGCCTCGGGCATGGCAATGACGGAACCTGCGATCGATACTGGATTCCTGCGCGATCTTTATGTTGCGATGGGTGAGCCACTTGAAAATGGCGCTTGGGTGGTACGTGTATACCACAAACCTTTTGTCGACTGGATCTGGTTTGGCTGCTTATTAATGGCATTCGGTGGAATGCTGGCAGTGACCGATCGGCGCTACCGTCTAAAAATGCATAGCAAACACGTCGAAACTGCTGCTGTGGAGGATGGCAAGAGGGTTACCAACAATAATACCGGCTTGGCCACAGGAGGCAGGAAAGCATGATGCGTTTCCTGTTGCCTCTGGCAGCCTTTATCGTGCTGGTGGGGTTTCTTGCTGTCGGCCTTAATCTTAAGCCACGCGAAGTTCCATCTCCGTTAATTGGTAAACCTGCTCCGGTTTTTCAATCGCAATCATTGCATGAACCGGAGAGAATCCTTGCATCCAAAGATAATCTGGGCAAGGTATGGCTGCTGAATGTATGGGCCTCATGGTGTGTTTCTTGCCGTGAAGAACATCCGTTGCTGGTAGAGTTGGCCAAATCCGGCATAGTGCCAATTTATGGTCTGAATTATAAAGACAAGCGCGACCTCGCGCTGCAATGGCTCAGCCAGTATGGTGACCCTTATACCATCAGTGTCGTAGACCCGGAAGGTAGGATCGGTATTGACTATGGAGTTTACGGTGTTCCGGAAACCTATGTCATCGATAAGAATGGCGTTATACGACATAAGCAGATAGGCCCTGTAACCATTGAATCACTGGAGAAAAAAATTCTGCCGCTGATTAAGGAGCTGCAAGGATGAATCCAGTATCCTCATTCAAGCCATTGAAAAACTCATATCAGCAGAAAATTTTTGGTTTACGAAATATCTTCAGTACAAAACAATTTATTTTGTTGCTTACTCTTGTTCTGTTGTCACCATTAAGCTGGGCTGAGGAAGCTTTACCAGTGGCGGAGGATCCAGCAATCGAGAAGCGCATGCTTGCGCTCTCCGAGGATTTACGTTGTCTGGTATGTCAGAACGAATCGCTGGCAGGTTCACGTGCGGATTTTGCCAATGATCTGCGGCGCGAAATTCGCGAGCAACTTAAAGCTAATAAAAGCGATCAGGAAATCATTGATTTTCTAGTGTCGCGCTATGGTGATTTCGTACTCTATCGACCGCCTGTCAAGCCTGCCACCTACTTATTGTGGGGTGGCCCCTTCGTATTCCTCCTGATAGGAGCGGGAATATTGTTCTTTTACCTCAAACGCCGCCGCAAGCAGATTGAAGAGCCGCCATTAACGGAAGAGCAACATCGGCACGCCGAGACCTTGCTGAAGGAAAATAAAGGTAATAACGCATGACGTCATTCTGGGTTGTTGCCGGCATTCTGACCATCGGTGCCTTGCTGTTCATCCTGCCTACCTTGTTACGAAAAGGAAATAATCGGACAGGGATAATACGCAAGGCTGCTAACGTAAGTATCTATCGCGATCAGTTGGTTGAGCTCGAGTCTGACTTGCGTAGTGACGTTTTGAGCAAGGATCAATACGAACAAAGTAAAAGGGAGCTACAGCAACGGATGTTGCAGGATGTTCCTGAAGGAGAGTCCATGACCAGCACGGTAATGGCTAGCGGTAACCGTAGCAACGTTGCGACCATAACGGTGATGGTGTTGGCAATACCGCTTTTGGCAGTCTCGCTTTACCTATGGCTCGGCAATACCAAGGGGTTAACGCCACAGCCGGCTCCTGAGCAGATGCCGATCACAGAAGAAGCAGGCCATCAGAATTTTTCGTCGGTACTGGATAGCCTTATCGCACGGCTCAGGGATCAGCCAGATGATCTGGAAGGCTGGATTATGCTGGGGCGTACCTATGCAATAATGCAGCGTTTCAATGAGGCCAAGATTGCTTACGAGAGAGTGCTCGCCTTATCTCCGGAAAGTTCGGAATTGCTGGTTGATTATGCTGATATTGTAGCAATGACGAACGATGGAAGCCTGCTGGGGAAGCCCATGGAGCTGATTAGTAGGGCATTAAGTCTCGATCCTAATAATCCCAAGGCACTGGCGCTAGCGGGCACAGCTGCATTCGAGCAAAAGAATTTCAAACAAGCAGCAGTTTACTGGGAAAAACTACTGGTACATATTCCACCGGAGTCCAAGCTGGCTCAATCTGTCAAAGACAGCATAGTCGAAGCAAAGTCCCTGGCTACAGGCAAAGGTACTGCCATGGCTGAGATGCAGACTCAAACACCAAGCAGCCAGAATACCCCACCTGCCGCAGACAAGTCGGTAGTGGCGGGAGCAGGAGCCGCCCCAGTTGCGGCAGCGGGCAACACCCTTTCAGGCACTGTTACGCTTAGCCCTGCACTTGCTGGCAAGGTATCGCCTGACGATACGCTATTCATTTTTGCTCGCGCCAAAGAAGGCCCCCCTATGCCACGAGCAATATCGGTAAAAAAAGTTAGGGATTTACCAGCATCCTTTTTGTTAACCGATGGTATGGGCGCGAGACCTGATCTGAAAATTTCTAATGTTCCCCAGCTGATAATTAGCGCCAGAATAACAAAGTCCGGGAAAGCGATGCCTGAAAGTGGCGATCTACAAGGTTTTAGTCAGACAGTCAAACCGGGTGATAGCAATATCAATATTGTAATTGACCGGCAGATACCCTAATTCCAATTTCAGATAGAAACATCCCTATTTCGTCCTCCACCAACCATTCGCCCTGAGTATGATATTCGTCCGCAGACCGAAAGGCGTTGGCAAGAAACAGGGCTGTGGTGTGTTAACGTTCGTAGTGTTGCTTTCGGACAAAGACCGGCTGAGCACTGGTGCCATTGAGCCCGTCCTTGAGTATGGTTGAGGCATCGTCGGCGAGTATGGTGAGTCCTCTGGCGCGTTGGTGCTTGCCACCGGCGGGTCAGTCCGGCATCCCGATTGAGAGATTGAGCATATCGACATGCCCGCGTCCGAGAGTGGCATTCACTCAAGGAGATAAGATCATGGCACAACGGGTTGACCCAATCAAGCGCCGAGCGGATGGCACGCCGATCGAGCCGCTTTCCATCAAGCATCCCAACGCTGCCGGAATCGACATCGGCGGGAAGAGCCACTA
>CAMDAX010000092.1 GCA_945888885.1 Nitrosovibrio sp. Nv4
CCGACGATGCCTCAACCATACTCAAGGACGGGCTCAATGGCACCAGTGCTCAGCCGGTCTTTGTCCGAAAGCAACACTACGAACGTTAACACACCACAGCCCTGTTTCTTGCCAACGCCTTTCGGCCTGCGGACGAATATCATACTCAGGTCGAACGGAATTTCTTTAGCCAAATAGTATTGGGTTAGGCGCAAGTGCGGATGTCAACGAAGTATCACTGATGAAACGGAATTGGGACAGAGCAGATTTACTGGAGAAACTCTTGGACAGGTATGCAATATAGCCGGAAGATCGCAGACCAGAGAGCCTCAGATGCGTGAAAAACCAGCCGGTTCATCCAGTTCCCTGCAAGACGTTTATGAATGGCGCAGCATGCTGGCAAAGCTCATGCTGTTCTTTTTTGGCATCGCCTTGTGGCACAAGGGGCTGGGTATATTCACTGGCAGTCTCCTGGCCTTGGTCTGGGTCTTGGATGGTGGTACACGCAAATTCGGACAGACCATTAAAGAGCCCTTGGTATTAGCGATACTTATTTTTTGCGCTGTGCTATTGCTGGGAATTCTCTGGGGCGACTACCCTAACTCTGGGCGTTTTAGATGGGGCAAGTATCTAGGGCTGATGATCTTTATTCCCTATTTATCCCTTCTGAACAAAGAACGATTGTCTTGGGCGATCAGCGGTCTGGTTGTCGGATATTCCGGGGTTTTACTCATGGGTACCTACTATCAGTTTTTTTGGGGAGTGCAAGGTATCCCACCTTTGAAAATGACCTACTTGCATTTTTCGATGGTGCTTGGGATTGGGGCGATACTGACATTCTACTTAGCAGGCACAAGTAACAATAAAAAAGTGGGGTTATTATTGTGGCTTTTTGCAGGTCTTTTGATATTTATACAGCTTAACCAAAATGGGCGCGGGCCCCTCTTGGCCACAATTCCCACATTGATGCTTTTGCTTTTTATGCTCTACAGAACACAAATTAAGAAACTTCTTGGTGTTATGGCAGCGGCGATCATTGTGATAGGAGTCTCTGCGTACCATAGTAACAATTTCCATGAAAGGGTGGCCCACGCCCAGAATGATATCGAACTTATTCAACAGGAAAAATATGCCACCAGCTTAGGATATCGCTTAGCCGTGTGGGATGTCGGTCTGCATGCCATCGCTCAACGCCCATGGTTCGGCTATGGCACGGGGATGGCCAAAAGCGCTTTTGAAAAAACTGCTGAGACCTACAAGGATGGTCGCTACAAGGATCTGGCAAATTTCATTAAAAACTTACATTACCATAATGACATGATTGAGATTGGCGTGTATCTCGGAGCACTTGGGCTATTGGCTTATGCCTTCTTGCTGTGGAGTTGGTTTCAAACGCTAAGAGCTCACCAGCTAGGTATCTTCGGAGCTGCTTTGGTGTGTTATGTATTTCTAGCGGGCCTAACAGATACAACTCTTATTTATAATAGTGTCCCTACGCTGCTGCTTGCTATAACTGCCATTGCTATCAGTTGGCAAAAAGAAACAGGGGCTGTCAGAATTGGCCCAGGGAAACTGGATAGTACGGTCAATGAATTACCGGGAGAAGTATGATTAGAAAATTGGTGGAATATTTATGGGATGCACGTGGCCGCCAGAGAATGTGCATTGCCCTGAGCAAAGGCGGAACAATGATGCTTTCGAGGAATCTCGATCTGACGCAACCTGCGACTTGGGAGTTTTCCGGCTTTAGCCAAAATGGCGAGGACGGCATTCTTGATGTCTTACGGCGACAGCTCTTGAGCAGCAACCGATATTTCATCGAGATTGGTGCTGCAAATGGTATCGAAAACAACACTGCCTAGCTTATTGTGGCAGAAAAATATAACGGCCTGATGATTGAAGGTAATCCCTTGCTTATGGAGCGTGCCAGACGGATGCTTGTCAGGTACAGTATTGGCGCCGAATGCCACAATATGTTTGTGACACAGGAAAACGTGAGTAACTTGAAATCCATGGCATTTCATCACGACCCCGATGTGTTTTCGCTCGATATAGACGGGAACGATTACTATATTGCGAAAGCCATTCTAGACGAGGGATTCCGCCCGAAAATATTTGCGGTTGAATACAACTCGGTCTTCGGGCCAGAGCGAAGCATGACTATTGAGTACCAGGATAACTTTTCTTTTAAAAAAGCGCACCCGACACAACTTTATTACGGTGTTTCAATCTCAGGTTGGCGAAATTTTTTTGAGCGCTATGGCTACCGTTTTGTGACTGTGGATCGGAATGGCGTGAATGGATTTTTCGTTGACCCTGCTGCCTTCAATGCGACTTTCCTAGACGAGATACAAGGGCTTAAATTTGCGGAGAACCGCTACCAGTACACGAAATTCCGGGGGCCGAACGAAGAGCAGTTTGCATTAATCGCGGATCAAAAATTTGTCTCTATCTGAGTGGCTGAGTTAAATGGACGACCATCAATATTCTGCTAGAACAGGCAATCCCAAATTATCTATTTGTATTGCGACCTACAACAGAGGGAAATTTATTGGCGAGACTCTGGACTCCATCCTTGGTCAATTAGTGCCGGGTGTCGAGCTCATTGTTGTAGATGGCGCTTCACCAGATAATACCTCAGAGGTGATGGTACGGTATTTATCGTGCCATCCCGAGATTCGTTATTACCGCGAGCAGGTAAATTCCGGCGTTGACGGTGATTATGACAAGGCAGTGGGTTATGCGACAGGTGAGTACTGCTGGCTCATGACCGATGATGATCTATTGAAACCTGATGCTATTTCCCGTGTTCTTGAGTTTATCGATGGCACACTCGATCTTGTGATTGTGAATGCCGAGGTGCGGAGTGCTGATTTCTCAAAGATACTGAGACAGAAGTTTATCCGCTTCTCCGGTGATAAAGAGTATGGTGCGAAAGACAGCGAAAAGTTTTTTTCCGATGTGGCTAGCTGCCTTTCCTTTATCGGCTGCGTTGTGATCAGGCGCAATTTGTGGCTAATGCGTGATCGCTCTTCTTATTACGGCACATTGTTTGTGCATGTCGGCGTAATCTTTCAACATCCGCCGATTGCAAGAGTACGGGTCATTGCCGATCCGCTGATAACTATCCGCTACGGTAATGCGATGTGGTCTGCGCGTGGGTTCGAAATCTGGTTATTCAAATGGCCTCGCCTGATATGGTCATTTGACGATTTTTCGGATCAAGCTAAGGCTCTGGTTTGTCCTCGTGAGCCATGGGAACGTATCGACAAACTTATTTTGTACCGGGCGATGGGGGCGTATGCGTTAGCGGACTACCGTAATTTATTTTCTGGTGGCGCTTATGGTCTGTCACGTGTCATACCATTCGTAATAGCCACTATCCCTGTATTCATGGCGAATCTTTTCGTGAGTCTTTACTGTGTCTTGGTGCATAGAAAAGCCAGTATCACCATCCATGACCTTGCACGTAGTCAACATGCCACTTGGGCCAGTCGTTTGGCTGCGCGTATTCTGAATGCTTGATATTTGATGAAAATAGCGCTGATTACCGGATTAACAGGACAAGATGGATCGTACTTGGCTGAGCTATTGCTGGCAAAAGACTATCGTATTATTGGCGCCGTGCGGAATGTGCGGCAGGCAGCAGATTCAATCCCCTCGACTCTGAAGGATAAGATTGAGCTGGTTGCATGGAACATGCTGGATCAGCAGGAAATAGTGGCGATTCTGAGGCACTACCAACCTACGGAACTATATAACCTCGCCGCTTATTCTTCCGGCACGGGTATGTATGATGACCCCGTGGGGATTGGTGAGGTGAATGGATTGGCGGTGGCGCGTATGCTGGAGGCGATACGTGAGGTGGATATCAACATACGATTCTGTCAAGCATCAAGCAGAGAAATTTTTGGTGAACCACTTGAAAGTCCACAGACAGAATGTACGCCAGTCAATCCACGCAGCCCCTATGGGGCGGCGAAGATTTATGCTGATTTCATGATTCGGATTTATCGTCAACGTTACGGATTGTTCGCATGTTCGGCAATTTTGTTTAACCATGAAAGCCCTCGCCGTGGTCTGTGTTTCGTGACGAGAAAGATCACGCATGAGGCAGCAAAGATCAAGCTCGGACTGACAAAAGACCTTCAGCTTGGCAATTTGGATGCACGCCGAGACTGGGGACTATGTGCGTGCCATGTGGCTGATGTTGCAGCAGTCACATCCAGATGATTATGTGATAGCGACCGGAGAGACACATAGCGTCCGAGAGTTCTGTGAATGTGCATTTAGATGCTTAGGACTGGACTACCGGGAGTATGTGCAGGAAGACTCATCCGCCTTCCGTCCTCTAGAACCGACTCTGCTAGTGGGAGATGCCAGAAAGGCAAAGCAGGTTCTGGGTTGGGAACCACAGGTTGGATTTGACGAGTTGGTAAACATGATGGCCAACGCCGACTTGAAAATGTTTGACGAAAATAATAAATAAACTTGTAGAGACTGACGATGACTTACAGAAAGATTGAACAATGCAGGATTTGTGGCAATTCCAATTTGGTGGGCGTGCTTGATCTTGGTGAGCAGATGCTCACTGGAGTGTTTCCGCGCGAGAAGGGAGAAAATGTTACGGTTGGCCCACTACGGCTGGTGAAATGCATGGGTGGAAGCGAAGTGTGTGGACTTTTGCAGTTGGAGCACTCCTATAATCTGAGTGAGATGTACGGCGAGAACTATGGTTATCGCTCCGGTCTTAATGCCAGTATGGTGATGCATCTTCACGGCAAAGTAAAAAAAATCCTTGAGCAAGTCGAGTTGTGTGAGGGTGACTTGGTGGTGGACATCGGCAGCAACGACAGCACCACGTTACAGGCCTATCCAGTTCCTGGGCCAATGTTGGTTGGCATGGACCCAACGGGTGTGAAATTCCATACTTACTATCCGCCTCACATTCGGCTGATTCCGGATTTCTTTTCTTCTGCCCTGCTTAAGGCGCAATTCCCTGGAAAGAAGGCCAAGGTCATTACTTCATTTTCCATGTTCTATGATTTGGAAGATCCAATTGGGTTTATGCAGCAAATATATGATGTGCTGGCAGATGATGGGGTTTGGGTATTTGAGCAGAGCTATATGCCAACCATGCTCGAAACAAATTCATACGATACGGTCTGCCATGAGCACTTGGAGTTTTATACGCTGCATCAGATCAAATGGATGACGGACCGGGTGGGTTTCGACATCGTTGATGTTGAGTTCAATGACGTGAATGGTGGCAGCTTCTCAGTCACAGTCTCGAAATCATCCGCTAATACTAGTATGGCGTCATCGGTTCAAAGCATTCTCGCTGAGGAGCGTGCAAAAGGGCTTGATGCGCTTGCGCCCTACCAAGCCTTTGCCAGCCGTGCCGCTCGATCGCGGCATGATTTGTTGGAGTTTATCAAGACTGCCCATGCAGAAGGAAAAGTTGTGGCAGCGCTTGGGGCCTCCACAAAAGGCAATGTTTTATTGCAGTACTGCGGCCTGACGGAAAAGGAAATTTCTTATGTCGGCGAAGTGAATACTGAAAAATTTGGCTGCTATACCCCGGGGACTTGGATACCCATCATTCCGGAAAAGGAGTTACTTGCCATGCAGCCGGATTACCTATTGGTCCTGCCTTGGCATTTCAGGAATTTTTTTGTAAGTAGTGACAGGCTGAAAAATTTCTCACTCGTCTTCCCACTCCCCCTGCTTGATGTATTGAAGGCGAAGCAAGCATAGCGTATCCATATCTTAGAAAAAGTTGCACTTCGTTGTTGAATCCACGAAACTGCACGGACTCTGACTTCGTCAGCCTCGAACAATAGCGGAATAACAGTGAGATAACAGCGAGTATGTATTCATTCTTGAAAGATATTTTGTCAGTTTTTCTGGTGGCGCTTTATGGAATAAAGGGCGGCTACACCAAAGTGAACGTGCGGGGCCAGTCGATTCGCGTCGCCGTGGATCATTGGCGGACTTTGATGCGTGCCAAAACTTATTCCATCAAGGAGCCGGACACACTGAACTGGCTCGACAGCTTTGAACCCGATTCGTGTTATTTCGATCTGGGCGCAAATATTGGTCAGTATTCGCTATACCCTGCTAAAAAATATGGTGACAAGGTGCGGGTGTACGCTTTTGAGCCGCAGGGCCTCAACTACTATTCGCTGAACAGGAACATCTATTTAAACAAACTTGAAAAGAACATCACAGCTTATTGTGTCGCCGTATCTGGTGAGAGCGGATTTTCCCAATTGTACATCCCCAAATTCATTCCCGGGGGGAACCGCTCACAGTTCGGTAAAGAGGATCTGAAGAACATGAAAAGACCGGCCAGCCATATTCAAGGCATGTTCGGGGTGACACTGGACGACTTGTGCGAAAAGTGGGGATTTCCGTACCCCAACTATATCAAGATAGACGTCGATGGCATAGAGATCGCAATTCTCAAAGGTGCCGAGAAGGTGCTAAGAAATCCAGCGCTCAAGTCCATCACCGTGGAACTGGGTACCGTTGAAGAACAGCAGGAAGCAGTCACTCTGCTGGAACAAGCGGGATTCAAGGTGAAGTTCAAAACAACCGAGAATTGGGGCGAAACCTGTTTTGTGTTTGACAGAATTTAACTGGTAGTTCGAGTGGGCTCAAGAGCATTTTACGAGAGAGCGCTATGCGGGAGAGATTCTGTCGATTTTACATGGGGTGATCACCCCAGCTAGCTGAGATTTCCTTAGTTAGCTGCCACAACCTTTCATTTGGATGCAAGATTTACTCCACAATAACAGAAGTGGTTAATTGACAAATGCGCGTGTGTTTTATATCTCATTCCGCTGGCCGGTATGGTGCGGAATTAGCATTACTGGAGCTAATACAAGGCTTGGTTAAACTAGGCATCGTTTGCATGGTTCTTGTTCCCAAGGAGGGCCCGCTCCTTGCCGAGCTAGATCGCTTAAATGTCGAGTGGCGTGTTGTCCCTTATCCCAAGTGGATTTCCAGACGAATATGGACACCCTATCGTATTGCAAGAAGTATTGTAAGAACCCTTTTAGTATTGATAATAGCGCTACGAATAGCTCAGATAATTAAAAAATCACATTGTGATGTCGTTTATACAAATACGACAATGGTCGCTGTGGGCGCCATTGCCGCACAGTTAGCTAGAAAGCCGCATATTTGGCATTTCCATGAGTCTGTATATCATAATCCTGACCAAAAATTCGATTTAGGTGAACGTTTAGCAACGTATCTGATGGATCGTCTTTCTAAGATGATTGTTGTTGTTTCGAGGTCTGTACAGGAAGACTACAAGCGCTACCTTAGTCTGGAAAGGATGCGGGTAATTTACCAATCTGTCAGTTTGCCCAAGGAAATCGAGAGTCCAAATAATTCGTTTGCTGGGAGTTTATTCTTCCAATGCGTTATAGTTGGATCACTAAATTCCTGGAAAGGGCATGACGAAGCCATCTCTGCACTCGCAGAACTAGAGCATCGAGGCATTAATGCTCATCTGCTAATAGTCGGCGACGGAGCAAAGCGAGTCCGGTTGAAACTGGATCAGCAAATCATTGTTCATGGTTTACAGCAACGAGTTAAGTTTTACGGATACGCAGAAAATCCCACCCCCTTGATACGCGCAGCCGACGTGGTACTCATTTGTTCGCGATGGGAAGCCTTTGGCCGCGTGGCAGTGGAAACAATGCTTGCTGGGAAAGCGCTGATAGGCAGCGCTAGGGGAGCAACATCTGAACTGATTCAACACGGTGAAACTGGTCTTCTGTATGAATGGGGAAACTGTATCGACCTTGCCGATAAGATACAGTATTTATATGAGAATCCTCATGAACGAGCGAGGCTTGGACTAACCGCTCAGGTATGGGCAGAGAATCGATTTACCCAAGAGCGATATGCTCAAGAAGTAGCTAGCCTACTTTCCGAGGTAGTGACAAAAACTAACCGCGTATTACAGAGTTAAACCGACGAGGGTGTAAGAAATTTTGTGTAAACGGTCATTTGGCAGGAAACTGTCTAACTTCAACAAGGAGTGAACATGACCGTAGCAAAGAAAGCAAAGAATGCAGCCCTGCATGAACTCGTCGACCAATTGCTAGCCAACTACCAGAAGCCC
>CAMDAX010000093.1 GCA_945888885.1 Nitrosovibrio sp. Nv4
GAGAAACACGTTCAGGAGGCGGTAGAGCGGATCAATCACCGACCTAGAAAAGTACTAGGATTTAGATCGGCGCATGAGGTATTCTTCGGGGTGGAAATAAGCTACACCAAACAACCATTGGTTGTTGCACTTCGAACTTGAATCCACGAGGGGATATAATTTGCGCAAGTGGAGGTTTGAAATATTCATCCTCGAGTTGCATGTCAATTGCTACCCCTTAAAACTGCCGCCAAGAAAAGAAGCCACATGACTATACCCCAGACCGCATTTTTTCATCGCTTTGCTACCAATAAATATTTAAGGATCAGCCTCAGCGTTCTGGTTGTCATTACAGTACTTTTTGGGCTTCTCGGTTATTTCTGGCTGCCAGGTTATGCTAAGGCCAAGCTCGAGACAACACTGTCGGAAGCCATGCATCGCCCCGTGACAGTACAGTCTATCGATGTTCAGCCTTTCACCTTGGAAATGACTGTGCGCGGCTTTCGAGTGGGTGAAAAGACAGAGGGCAGCGATGCCGGAAATGCTTTATTTTCCATTGACGAACTGTACGCCAACCTCAGCATTGCTTCTATCGTCCATCGCGCGCCAGTGATTAGCTCCATATCGCTTAAGGCGCCAGCATTTCGTTTGATTCGTGAAGGCGATAACCGTTTCAATATCAGTGATCTGATTGAAGAGTTCATGAAGCGACCCGATGACGGTAGCAAAACGATGTTTTCAGTGAGTAACATTGTCCTCGAAGGTGGCCGCTTCGAGTTTGTCGACCGGCTCAAGCAGAGTCAGCAGGAAGTTTCCGAAATCCGTATCGGAGTCCCCTTCATAGCTAACTTTGAAGGCTATGAAGAAATATTGGTCGAGCCGCACTTCAGCGCCAAAGTAAATGGCGCGCCGCTTGCTCTCAATGGCAAGCTGCATCCTTTTTCCAACAAACGCGAAGCAACAATTGGACTCAAACTAAACGATATCGATCTGACGCGAATAGACGAATACTCGCCGATACCAGTCGGTATCAACTTACTCTCGGGCTACTTTGAAACGGATCTGTTACTGGCCTTTACGCAGGAGACTGGCAAGTCGCCAAACATGATTTTGTCTGGCAGCGTCTCATTACGGAAACTGGAGCTTGAGAACCAAGCTGTAGAAACGCCGTATACCGTGAAACTCGACCAGCTTGATATCAAGTTGACTGAAATTAATCTGAATGGCCAGAAACCTTCACATGCTGCACTGACTCTTGCCGACACAACTTTGGTGCGCAAGGGCGAATTGGAGCCAGTATTAAGTTTGCTGAAATTGAGCGTGGATGAGATCGTAGTCGATCCCACACAGCAGAGCGTTGCGCTTGGCATGGTGACACTTGATCAGTTCAAAGCTGCAATGCGCCGTGAAACCGATGGTCGCCTCGATCTGATCCAGCTTTTCACACCACCCTCGGGAGTGGAGACGCCGCCGCCTGCTATCAAGACGGAGATCAGCAAACCATGGACGGCGAAAGTAGGTAGTTTAAAGCTGGCATCTGCGGCTCTGCGCTTCGAAGATCGCACGCTGACAAAAATAGCGCCGATGGTAGTCGATCCGCTAGATATGAACATCGATAACATCGATCTTAATGGCGCTCTGCCGCTGAAGCTGGCGCTACGGGCTACGGTAAACCAACACGGCAGCCTTGAAGCAAATGGCTCTCTGGGCTGGGCGCCAGTGGTGGTCGATCTCGCCATTGATGCCAAAGATATCGATCTTGTGGCGCTACAGGGTTGGGCTGGTGACAGGCTGAATGCCCTGCTTACGCGCGGCGCCGCATCTTTTCGTGGCAAGATCAAGGCGGGTGGAGAGCCACTGAAAGTGGCAGTGAATGGCGAGAGCCAGTTTACCAATTTTAACGTTCTCGACAAGATAAACGCGATGGATCTTTTGCGTTGGCGAAGTCTCGATATTGGAGGAATTGAATACGTCAATGAACCCTTGCGCGTCAATATTGCCTCGATCGCGATTGCCGATTTCTTCGCTCAAGTGATAATTTCTCCAGAAGGACGGCTCAATCTCAACGATATTCTCCGGAATGGTGACAGTGTGGCGCCGCCTACAGAGATAGCCTTGGTTGCCCCTTCGCTGGCTGTACAGGAAACCACAGTTACGGCGTCCATACCGCATGCCGCAACTGCGCTCTCCAAGCCGCCAACGGCAGAGAGAGGCATGCCGGTACGCATTGGCCGAGTGGTGCTGCAGGGTGGCAACATTGATTTCAGCGACCGTTTTATCAAGCCAAACTATCGCGTGAATCTGACTGGGCTTGCCGGGCGTATCGGACCACTGGATCCAGGTAAGCTTGGAGAAGTCGACGTTCGCGGTGCGGTGGATAAAACGGCGCCACTGGAGATCCGAGGCAGACTCGATCCGTTCAGCAACGAACTTTTTCTCGACATCGCCGCATCGGCAAAGGGTATTGAGATGCCAACCTTCAGTCCCTATTCGGGCAAGTATGTTGGCTATGCCATCGAGAAAGGTAAACTGTCGGTCAATGTTCGCTACCGTGTTGAGAAAAATGAACTCAAGGCGGAAAACAATGTTTTTATTGACCAATTAACTTTCGGTGAGAAAGTAGAAAGCTCAGATGCGCTGTCGATCCCGGTGAATCTTGCCGTGGCACTGTTAAAGAATCGGCATGGTGAAATCGACATTCACCTGCCAGTCAGCGGCTCACTCAACGATCCGCAGTTCAGATTGGGTCCAATCATTATCAAGGTTATTGTCAATCTGCTTACAAAGGCTGTTACTGCACCTTTTGCGCTGCTCGGCTCGCTCTTCGGTGGCGAAGAATTGTCGGCGATCAATTTTTCATCCGGTCATGCAAGAACCGAACCGGAAGCTGAGAAGCGTCTTCAGGCGCTGTCCACCGCATTGATTGACCGGCCAGGACTCAAGTTAGAGATTACGGGCTATGCCGATCCAGCGAATGATCGGGATGGCCTGAAACGCGAGGTGCTTGATCGCAAGATCAAGACACAGAAGCTGTCGGAAAGCGCAAAAAAAGGTGAAGCGGGTGGCTCGCTGGACGCTGTTGAACTGAAGCCTGAGGAATATAGCAGGTATCTGACACTTGCCTACAATGGGGAAAAGTTTACTAAACCCAAAAACGTGATTGGTCTTACAAAGAGCTTGCCAGTGCCGGAAATGGAGCAATTGATGCTAGCCAATATCAATGCTGGCGACGATGAAATGCTGCAGCTTGCCGAGCGCCGTGCCAGAGCTGCGTACAACTGGCTAATTGAGCGGGGTAGTATTCCTGGCGATCGGGTGTTCGTGCTCGAACCAAAGATCGAAGCGGAGACCGAGGCCAAGAGCAAAAAATCAGGGAGTCGGGTGGAATTCTCGCTAAGGTAAGTGATCTTTGCTCACCGTTACCGCAGCGCCGTGGTGGCGCAAGCTTCTCCAAGTTGACGGCCAGCATGCTATGCGTAGGACGGGCCCACACTACTTGCTCCAGAAGCCAGAGTACCACAAGCCCAAAATTATGCCGATCGCAAGTAGTATGATAAACACAGCGTAATAAGGCCAGATACTTTTCTTCTCGGCATAAGGATCTACTAACGAGCGCCTTGCTCCCTCAGGTAGCCTGGCAATGCCAGTCAGTGCTGTCCCAAAAGGTATATTGATCTTGGCACGTGCATTTATTGCCCAGCCGTTGGCATCAAGAATAGGGCCGAGATTCCGCTGCTTCAGTTTGTACCAGGCTATCAGCATGGCTGGCCCCGACACTAGCAGCAACAGTCCAAGAATGGCGAATGGCAACTGCCACCATGTCAGTCCCATCAAACCAGTCAAGATGGCAGCCACTGCTGTACCCAGGGCGCCAACAGCCAGTCCGATAGCTGCAAAAATCCCGGCAAATTTACCCATATCAAAGGCCGGTACAGCAGGTTTCGCAGTTCCGAGTTCCTGCCCGGGAATGCTGGTTGCCTGCAATAACCTCGCTTCTGCGGCTTGTGATCGGGCGGCCGCAAGTTTCTGTATCTGCTCGCTTATCATCTTGCCAACGCGCTTATAAGGCGACCAGAATGCTTGGCGGACACTGATAGGGTGTTCGAGTATGCGCACAATAGTTGCATACCAGTCCTGTCCTTTGCGGTCGTAGAATACGCCATTACGACCCACCATCAGCTGATCAGAATCACCTGCGGTAAAGGCAGCCGCGACAAACATTTTCTCCGTACCACCTGATCGTGTGCATTCACAATAAACCAGACACACCCGACTGAGATTCGCTAACACTACATGTTTGCTAACATCTTCCACGTCCACACACAATTCGCAGCTTCGTCCATCCATATACAGCGTGCCAACCTGGAATACTGCTTTGTCTCTGTTCGTATAAAAATTGTGGAATGAGACAAAATTATTGACCAGAGTGTACAAATTGCGGCAGTAGTGCAGCAGTTTATCTACCGCAGCTATCGCATTCACTTCAGATTCAAGGGCTTTATCCTGTGCGATTAAGTCTTCGATGGCCGTCCGGTAATTGCCAGTCAGTATCGATTGAATGCGCGTAATGCCAAGTTTCTCGACATTAGTCACAGGCTTCTCTGCCAGCCAATTTTCCAATGTTGAAAATTTCTCACACAACATTACCCACTCGTCTGTTGTCAACGATGTTTTCTCGCCGAACAGTGGCACGAGCACCTTGGCGCGTAGCGCCTGAATCGCTTGCATCCAAGCAGGATTAATACCCTCCAGTAATGGAAGGGGCTTGTTTGCATCTATTGTTGCCAGTGGGAATGCGGCTACTTCGATTGTAGTGGTACTCAGATCATGGCCTGCCAATAACTGATAATCTTCTACGGAACGGCTCAATGGCATGGCTGCGCGCGGATCATACGCCGCCATGCTACAGCGAGTAAAATAATCCGTTACTTTGATCTTCGCTGCACTATAAGCATCTGCAGCCGCAAGAGTGTGTTCGCCCAGAAACCAGATAGCGCTGTCAACTTCTGCCTGCTGCCACCATGTTGCATAAACCTGTGCCTGTATGAAAAATTGTTCAATAATTTCACTCGAAACACCATTTTCACCGCAACGATCGCGCAATCCGCCGCAACACGCCATGATGTCTTCCAGAACAGCTTGCAACTCACTATTCTCAGCCACCTTGGGAGTAATTACACCATCCCCATTAAAGCGCATCTCAGCCAGGAGTTTCTCAGTGTCTGCAGTATCCGTTAGAGAAATTGACTCGGCCTCTGGCTTGCCCAAGCCAAGTAATATGCGGCGAGCAGCAGCAATCAGATAACGGCCTTCAGCGCTCGTATCATTAATGGCGGCTAATGGCAGAACATCAACATTCTGCACTAGCAAATTGGCATCCTTGAGCAATGCAGCCGCCCATTGCACTGCCGCGATAACTTCTGATGCGTGTACATGCCCATCGTTATTGGCATCAATCAGTGCCAGCGTTTTGGTATCAAATTCGATACCGCGTGACGGGCAACTCAGTGCAACCCAGAGTTTCTGGTCGAGTTGCGCAAGCGCCAGCAAATCTGCACCAGTATCAATGCACACTTGGTCGAATCCGCCGGCACGAAAAAAACGCCACTCATGGTTTGGTTGTATGGCATTCGGAGAAGTCATTTGTGATGGGACCATAGTCTGCTCAATGTTTTTATTGGTAAAATTAGAAAATACCCGTCATCATTCAAGAAATCAAGCAAGCAATCACTGGCCATGCAAAGCGCTTGGATTTAGATCGCCGCAGGAGGTACTCTTCGGAGTGTCGGTAAGCCACACTAGACTGCCATTAGTTGTTGTACTACAAATTTGAATCTGCCCTGAGACCATGACACTTTCTCGTTTCTATTGCCCTATTGAAATCGCCATAGGCCAGATAATCGAATTACCTGCAAACGTTGCACATCATGCTGCGCGAGTATTGCGACTTGAGCAGGGCGATGAGATCACTCTATTTAACGGTAATGGTGGCGAGTTCTCGGCAATTATTGCACGTATCAGCAAGAGTGGCACCATGGTTGAGGTCGCCGAGCAACTTGATATCGAGCGCGAATCGCCGCTCAACATCACACTGGTGCAGGCCGTATGCGCCAGCGAGAAAATGGATTGGATTGTGCAAAAAGGAGTGGAGCTGGGTGTAAGCCGCATCCAGCCCATCGTAACAAATCGGAGCATGGTAAAGCTTGCAGGCGAACGAGCGGATAAACGTGTGCGGCACTGGCAGCAGATTGTGATCTCTGCTTGCGAGCAATGCGGCAGAAACCGTGTGCCGCAAGTGCTGCCATTATTGTCACTACCCGACTGGCTTGACGGGCAAATGATTGAACAGAGGAATCTGTGTCATGGCACTCCCCACAATTTATGTTTTATGCTTTTGCCCACAGCAGAAAAAGGCTTGCGTGATTTTCCAAAAGTTACCCAGGTTGCTGCCCTGACTTTGCTGGTCGGGCCGGAAGGCGGTTTTGCGCCGGAGGAAGAAGCTGCCGCGCTGGCTATCGGATTTATTCCGTTGCATCTGGGTGAGCGCGTACTCCGTACTGAAACCGCTGCACTGGCTGCGGTTGCGGCGATGCAGGCGCTATGGGGCGATTATTGACCAGACGTTAAATGCCTGGTTTTGAGTTTTAGGCTTTGACTTGTAAACTATGGGCACTGACTGAATATTTCATTGGCTTAAAGCGAGAGCACAGGATAATGCAACTTTCTACATGTCAACCAGAACCATGAAACCCAACGCTGATTTTATAACCTGGTTTCGCTCGGTGGCACCCTATGTCAACGCATTTCGCGGCAAGATTTTTGTCGTTGCTTTCGGCGGTGAAGTAGTGGCTGACGGGAAATTCGTCGAGCTGGTTCACGACCTTAATCTGCTGGCAAGCTTGGGCGTGCGGTTGGTGTTGGTGCATGGTGCGCGCCCACAGATTGAAGCGCGGCTGCAGGAACACAAACTGAAAACGGCATATGTCAAAGGAATGCGTGTTACCGATGCCGCTACACTGCAATATGTGAAGGAATCGGTGGGGCGAGTGCGCGTTGAAATCGAAGCGTTACTGTCGATGGGATTGCCCAACTCGCCTATGGCCAACGCCGCTATTCGTGTGGCCAGCGGCAACTTCGTCACGGCCCGCCCGGTCGGCGTGGTGGAAGGCATCGACCTGATGCATACTGGCGAGGTACGCAAAGTGGATGCTGCCGCTATTCGCTCACGTTTAGAGCAGGGCGAAGTGGCACTGTTATCGCCGTTGGGCTATTCCCCCACCGGTGAAATTTTCAACCTGACGCTGGAAAATGTTGCGGCGGCGGCGGCGATCGCACTCAATGCGGAGAAACTAATATTTTTGATGGATGCCGCTGGTATCGAAGAGAAGTCCACAAGTAAATTTGGTAAATTGCTACGTGAGTTAACCGTGGCCAAAAGCAAAGTATTGCTTGCAAAGCTGGTAAATAACCCTGCCAGACTTTCCGACGATGTCCAGTCGTATCTACCTTGCGCGGTGCAAGCTTGCGAGGGTGGTGTAGCGCGCGTTCATCTTATCAGCCGCCATGTAGATGGCGCAGTACTACAGGAATTGTTTACTCACGATGGTATCGGCAGCATGATTTCCCAAGGGCCGTTGCAAACCCTGCGGGATGCAGGTGTTGAGGATGTTGGTGGCATTCTGCAACTGATTGAGCCGCTGGAAGCCAAGGGTGTGCTGGTGCGGCGCAACCGCGAGTTACTGGAAATGGAAATCAACCGTTTCGTTGTGCTTGAACACGACCGCATGATCGTTGGCTGTGCCGCGCTCTATCCTTTTCCAGACGAGAAGGCAGGCGAGCTTGCCTGCCTTGCAGTGCATCCAGATTATCGCAACGCAGGATACGGCGATACTCTGCTCAAACATATCGAGGTGAAGGCCAAAACTCAAGGCAGCAAAAATTTGTTTGTGCTCACCACCGGCGCTGCCCATTGGTTTGTCGAGCGCGGTTTCGAGGAAAC
>CAMDAX010000094.1 GCA_945888885.1 Nitrosovibrio sp. Nv4
TCTACCTGGCGATCCAAAATATCAGCAAAAAATGGACGATGCCGATTAGAGACTGGAAAGCCGCGCTGAATCGTTTTACTATCCAGTTCGAGGATCGGATGCCGCAACATTAAGAAATTCCGTTTACACAAAATCCAAGACACCCTCCAAGTATCTCAATCCAGTGTTCGTAATATTCGTTCGCGCGCTCGTCGCGAAACCTATCACTAGAACTCTCATACAACATTTTCTATCAGCTTCTCCGGTTCGATCAGAATGTGTCCAGTACCCCCCAAAAGTCCAGCGGTAAAATTTCGGCCCATCGCCGGTTTGTATCGCCCGGCGATAACTCCAAAGAGATTTTGTCCTGCGACAATTTGCCACATTCCGTCACATAGCTGTTTTCTCTACAATTAACAGCTGTTATGAAACTATGTTCCTCCTGACCAGATTGAAAGAATCAACATACAGACTGTCTGTCGCAGCCGCTGCGATCGGGTTGGTCATGACTATCTCCTCATGCCAGCCATTGCAGCAACCTGCTGCCAAAATTCAGGATATTGTGAATCCTGCCGCTGCGGGTGCGCGTCTTCCCCGTCTTGTTCCGCTGCCCGGTGGCGGGATACTAATGAGCTGGGTGGAGCCGCTGGCCAATGGGCATACCCTCAAATTCAGCGTATTTCGCGGCGGCCGCTGGCTGCGCCAGGGTGAAGTAGCCCGCGGTTCTGACTGGTTCATCAACTGGAGTGACTTCCCTTCTGTGGTGGCGATCGACAAATCGTTCTGGGTGGCGCACTGGCTGGTCAAACAAAGCGGCGGACGGAGCTACGATTATGATATTGCAATGTCCATTTCCACCGATGCCGGCACAACCTGGAGTACCCCTAGACCGCCGCATCGGGATGGACCTGCTGGCGAGCATGGTTTTGCCGCGATATTTCCGGTTGATGGTGATGCCGGCATTATCTGGCTGGAAGGGGGCGGTCATCCTGAGCAAATGGATCACAGCGCGCATCCCGCAGAATCGGGTAATTTCGCCTTGCGCTACCGGCGCATTCACCGCGATGGCAGTATCGATGCCGAACAAGTGCTTGACGATAATACCTGCACTTGTTGCTGGCCAACTGTTGCCGTAACCTCGGCCGGTCCAGTAGCAGCTTGGCGCAGCCGTACCAACGATGAAATGCGCGACCACCGGGTAGCGCGTATGCACGATGGCAAATGGTCAGCGCCTATGCCGCTGGGTGCGGAAGGCTGGGAGATCGCTGGATGTCCGGTAAATGGGCCCATGCTGGCCGCACGCGGGATGCAAGTCGTAGCGGCCTGGTTCACTGCCGAGAACAACCGTCCGCGTGTGCGCGCCGCATTCTCCAGCGATGGTGGGCAGAGTTTTGGCCAGCCGGTTGAAGTGGACGAGGCAGGGCCATCCGGGCGTGTTGGCATCGTCTGGAGCGATGACCGCACGGCCATTATTTCCTGGATCACCGCACCGGATGTGGTTACAAAAAAATCCAGCCTGGCATTGCGCAAACTGTTTGTTGACGGCACCACCGGTCCGGTGCAGCGAACGGTGGAAATCAGCAGCGGACGCGATGCCGGCGTGCCGCAACTGATTGCGGATGGATCTGGACTCATCCTGGCTTGGACAGCTGCAGCGCCCGGTCATGGTATTCACACAGCATTTGTTCCGCTGGACGCCCTGAGGAACGACTGAACATCGCGCCAGAATGGATTCCCACATCCGCATTCCAACCTCATCATCCGCCCTTAAAGGAGTCCATGCCCTCGGCAACCATGCTGAACGACTGGGGTGCGGCAATTTGCCACATTCCTGCCATCCTGCTTTTCAGAAAAAATACCGCATCGTTCAACAACTCATATTTATCTGGATTATGAGCATCGGCCAACTATGAATCCGCCTGCTTCAATCACTCTCCTTATCGACACACTTTACCGCGAGCATCATGGCTGGCTATTCGTCTGGCTCAGGAAAAAACTGGGTTGTCCGCACCATGCCGCTGACCTCGCACATGACACTTTCATACGAATATTGTCTCTGACGCATGCACCCTGTCTGCACGAACCCAAAGCCTATCTGACCATTACCGCCAAGCGGCTGATCATCGACCAGGCGCGGCGGCGGCAGATCGAGCAGTCCTATCTGGCTGAACTGGCTCTTGCCGCTGAAACGATGCGAAACTTTCCTTCGCCGGTAGAAATCCTGGCCGTCGTTCAGGCACTGACGCAGATCAGCGCTGCACTGGATGGACTTGCGGAAAAACCGCGGCTAGCCTTTTTGCTGCACTACCTCGATGGACAAACGCATGCTGCCATCGCCAGCCAACTGGGGGTCTCGACCAGGATGATCCAGAAATATCTTGCTCGGGCGCTGGTGCATTGCCATCAAGCCAGTTATTCGAACTGAAACACGGGGTCGACCTTCTCATGCGTCTACACGCTGCAACAAACCAGCATTCGGCACTCGATAACATCACCCGGCAAGCAGCAGAATGGCTAGTCCGCTTATCGGCAGATAATACAACATCTTCCGATTACGCAGCTTTGCTTGCCGAGTATGAAAAATGGAAGCAGGCTGATCTGCGTCATGCTGAAACAGATGAAAAAATGGCAAGTTTAATCGGTCAAACCCGGCAGCTACGTAATATCACTTCCAATACAGCACCGGCTCGTGCAGCCATTGAAGCGGGGTTTATAAAAAGCCGCAAACGCTCACATACCAAGAGTGTTGGTGCGGTACTCGTGTTGATCTTGGCGCTTGCCATACCCGACTGGTTCATATTGCAGGGTTACCCACCAGCCTATCTGCTGGCTGATATACGTACCACTCCCGGCAAGTGGGAAACCGCACACTGACGGACGATAGCCGTATTACGCTCAACAGCGCCAGCGCCGTCAATCTGGATTTTGATGCCAGCCGCCGTGTGCTGACGCTGGTACGCGGCGAAATCCTGGTGGATGTTGCGGCCGATCCCGCACGCCCCTTCCTGGTTGAAACTGTCCACGGCAGTATTCGTGCACTCGGCACACGCTTCATCGTCAGCCTTGACGCCGATGCCACCACACTCACCATGCTCGAATCCAGCACCACCGTACAGATGGCGACTGAAAAGAAATTACAAAACGAAGCAAAGGATAGGGCAGCGAAAAACGTGAACGGCACTATCATTAACGCTGGTCAAGGGGTATGCATCACTGCTACAGGAATCGGTGCGGTGGATGATATCGACATCCGTGCTGTTTCGGATGCCTGGAAGTTCCGCCAGTTGGTGGTGGAAAACCGTCCTCTACCGGAAGTGCTGGATGAACTTGCCCGCTACCGCCCTGGTTTTATCCGGTATGACCGCGCCCAGATTGAAAACATGAAAGTCTCGGCCGTGCTGCCGCTTGACGATCCCGATAAAGCCCTGCAACTGTTAGCCAGAAGCTTCCCAATCCGGGTGCATACCGTCACATCATGGCTGGTGATAGTGGATGCGACAAATGTGTTAATAGCAACGGATACATCCCGGAAATAATGACTCACGTCCCGCATTGGGGGCAATACGCGATAAAACTACTATCGCTGCTCACGTTCTAAAAATATTCAAAATAATACATATTGTGGTTCCAGTTTTTGTTTCTCATCCGTCAAGGAGAGTGAGATCAACAAAATACAGGGATCCATAACATGCCTTCGAAAGCACAAGTACCCACTGCAGAAGTTATCCCCGCAGCCTTCCCATCCCCATACCCCAAGACGTTAACCCGCCCTGGCCCACATGCTTCTGCTATTCATCTTGCCATGGCAGCAATACTCATGCTGGGTTTTACTACTCAAATCCATGCTCAAACCCAGGCTCAAACCGCTACGCCTACCACCAGAATTCACTACGACATCCCAGCTGGCCCGCTGGGCAAGGCGCTCAACCGCCTTGCCCAGCAATCTGGTATCGCAATAGCGGTAGATGCCGACACGATAAAAGAGCTTACCACTCAGAGTTTGAGTGGTAATTACACCGTGGAAGAAAGTCTCGGCATGTTGCTACGAAACAGTGGCTACACTTTCGAGAAAAATCCGGCGGGGTATACACTGGTGCAGGCGCAGGAAGCAGGTAAAACTGCCAAGCCGGTGTCGGCTTCACCAGCACAAGAAACAGGAAAATCTACCGGGGCGGAACCAATATCACCGGCACCAAGTATCACCACATTGCCGCCGGTTGTTGTGGTAGCCAACCCCGTCATTGAAGGAAACCGGCTCGATGCTTTCTCAACCATCTCATCGCTAGTGACACAGGATCAGTTGCGTGACCAGAATGCATTGGATCTTGCGTCCGCATTGCGCCGCACCCCTGGTGTCCAAATTTCGCGCTTTAATCCTGTAGGCTCTTTTGGCGGAAATGAGGGGGGTGGGGTCTTTATTCGCGGGATGGGGGCCAGTCGCCCGGGGAGCGAGATTAAGACCTATGTCGATGGAGTCCCGATGTATTTGGGGCCCTGGGGTCATCCGCTGCTTGACATGATTCCTATCAACGGGATGCAATCAATTACTGTTCACAAGAGTCCCCAACCGCAGATAAACGGCAACAACTTTGCATCAATCAATTTAGAGACAAAGCGTGCCACGGAAGATGGTATCAAGATCAATGGCAGAGTCGCTGGCGGTTATTTTTCAACGTTCAGCCAGCAAGCCGACATGACTGGGAAATTCGGGAGGGTTGATTTCATGCTGGCTCAAGGCTATGCAAGATCGAACGGGCACCGACCAAATGCAGATGGTGAGCTAGGCAATGTCATGGGACGTATAGGGTTAATATTGAATGACAACTGGTCTGTCGGCGCAAATTTTCTTTATGTCAACACCACCGCAGGAGACCCGGGCGATAATCGGCGCTCTGCTCCTGCTGTGGCGCCTCGATTCAGTACAGAGGCTGCCATGTTTGGGGCCAATCTGTCGCATCAACATGGAGACTGGAAGGGTGACCTGCGTATTTATACCAATATAGGAACGGGCTCATGGCGAAATCAAGATGCGGGCAATCCTTTTATTAACCCTTTTGACCGTGATGGCCCCGTTACCAATACGATCTCCAAGTTTCACATGAGCGGGATACGCTGGAAGGAGACATTCTCCCTTTGGAAGGGATCACAGGTTGTTGGTGGACTGGACAACGACTGGATTTCTGGATCTATACATAATAATACAGTATTTGAAGTATTCGGCGCGCCGCCCACAGACTTTAAAGCGCCAACTATGACCATCACATCACCCCATATCGCTATCAACCAGACAATTGAACTCGGTCAGGGATGGGCGTTGAAACCGTCCGTTGGCATACGGTATTACAATCACAGTCAGTTCGGGACGGCAGTATCTCCACATGCCGGGCTCTCGCTTATTTCTGAAAAAATTACTTTGTATGGGAACATATCGCGTGGCGTCAACTATCCGGGTCAGGAAGTCGCGAACTTGAATGCCATCATGCCTTTCATTTCGGGCTGGCAGAACCTCTCCCCTGAAAAGCTGGACCATGTGGAAGTCGGTGCCAAGCTCTCGCCCTCAAAGTTCACTCAGGTTGACGTCAGCTTGTTTCATGATACGGTCAAAAATAAGTATATCTTCGCATCGGGAGGGCCGTCGACGGCGTTTCTCAATTTGGGTGCCTATACTGTCCGAGGCGCCGAGATATCGGTCAAACAAGTCATTAGTCAGAATTGGAATATCTTCGGTGGTTTGACATTGCTCGATCCTAGCATCGATAACCTGCCCTTCGCGCCCAAGAGGGCAGTCACCGCTGGTGTGACCGGTAAGGTAGGGCCAGTTCGTCTGGCCGTAGATGTGCAGCATCAGTCAGAGTTCTTGGCCCTGAATCGTTCGAGGGATACGGCCACGGGCACCCCCAATACAACTATGCTTGATGGCTTTACTCTGTTAAACGCCCGCATATCTCACCCAATCAAAACGCTGGGCAAAGCCGGTGAAGTATTCATTGCCGCAGAAAATCTGCTGGGTAGTGATTATGGCTATCGTCCCGGCTATCCGATGCCGGGACGTTGGGGGCAAATCGGCTTGTCCGTAAGCTTCTAGGCGAACATTCGCAGCAAGACCATACGGCGGCATAGGTGATGGTGCTGATGCTGATGCCGCTTTGACTTGGACATATGCCGACCGATTGCAATTCAAAAATGAGAAACTGCATGACAACAAAAATACTTTATGGCTTGATCAATCGAATCAAGTCCTGCTTGTTTTTAGCTCTGGCAATCTTTGTTACTCCGCTGGCCGTCGCTCAAGGAACAGAGCCGGGATCCATTCTTTTGCATGCCGCACGGGTTTTTGACGGCAATAACATCAGAACCAATACTTCGATATTGGTGATAAACGGGAAAATAATACGAATCGACATGCGCGAATCATTCAAGTCCAGCAATGCGAAAGTCATTGACCTGGGTGACGCAACCATACTCCCTGGTTTTATCGAATTGCACGCACACCTCGCCTTTCAGAATGTTTCGGCCAGCACCGTTCTGAAGCATGGAATTACTACGATCCGGGATTTAGGCGGGCCTGTACACAAGCCGTATGGCGGCGATGGAAGCTTGCGGGTACTAACTTCCGGGCCGATTATTACGGCGCCTAGTGGCTATCCTATTCCAAGTCTGGGTGAGACCAATATCGCCAAGGCTGTTGCCACAGAGAAAGAAGCACGAGCGACTGTCCGTGATCTTATTAATAAGGGTGCTACCGTGATTAAGGTCGCTCTGGAACCTGGCGGCGAAGCGGGTGCACCCTGGTCATCCAATCATGGTCACGGTTCCAGTCATGGTGATGGTCATGACCATCATGCTCAAATGAATGCTGAACATGCGAATACCCCTCATCAGCCTGCTCACAATGACTCGAAAAAAACATGGCCGCTGTTACCAGAAAATATCGTAAAAGCAATTGTGGACGAAGCGCATAAACATGATCGCAAAGTGACGGCGCATATCGCTGAAACAAAAGGTGTACAAATCGCCATCAATGCAGGTGTCGATGAATGGGCTCACGTTCCGTGTGACATTATTCCTGAATCGTTATTAAAAAAAGCGGTGGCACAGAAGGTGAAAATAGTCACTACGCTGGACACTCTATCCAAATGTTCAGGTGTTGCTCACAATGCCAGCACTTGGACGGCGCTGGGCGGCGAATTTTTATACGGCGCTGAAATTGCGCATCCCGACATTCCCTGGGGCATCGATGCGCAGGAGCTGATCTATATGATGCAGATGGCAAAGATGAAACCGATTGATATCTTGCGTAGCGCGACATCGAAAGCTGGTCGGCATCTGAGTTTACCGCTGCTGGGCACCTTACAGCCCGGCGCACCTGCCGATATTATTGCAGTGAAAGGCGACCCCACTCATGCGCTCAAAATTCTTGAGTATCCCGATCTCGTCATTTCAGGTGGCAAGATTGTAGTAAACAATTTTTAAAATCCATGCTTCGCCTCGGAAGCCGGCTACGCCGCCTTCCTGCTTGAATGTCCCCCTGCGAAACCACCCACTCAAGAAAAAGAGGCCTCTTACTCTGCTCTCTCCTGGGCGGACGTAGTGTTTAGCCGAACAGGTGCAGCACCCAATCACGGCATTCAAATGGCATTTATTCACTGAAATGCCTTGGGAAACGACTGAACATCGCACCTGAAGTTTCTACATTTACATTCTCGTCTCATCATTAGCAAGCGCATGCATGCGCAAGAAATCAAGCAATCGTCCTACCATGCGAAACGGTTGGGGTGCGACAAGTTGTCCTGCGACAATTTGCCACATTCCCATAATGGTTTTTCGTCCTTACAATTCAATCCACGTGGTTAATTCTGACAACAACGGTCAAAGGAGAAATCATGTTTACCAAACTTAATGAGAGCGAGTTATTC
>CAMDAX010000095.1 GCA_945888885.1 Nitrosovibrio sp. Nv4
TTACGGAGCAGTTAAACCCAACCACCGTTTGGATACTCGTCTGCGACCATATCAAGCATATTATTGCCGGTATCGGCCCTCCTCAAAGTGTCAGATTACTTACATATCCTGCCAATGGAAGCGCTTAACTGAGGTTTTTAGGTTGAATCGGCTGAAAGCAAGCAATGGCAATGCTTTCAGCCTGCCCGTGCTGTTTTTTTATAACCCCACCTGTTTGGAGAGGCCATCGAAACCTTCGAAAGCTACTATCTATATGGATTCCAGTCAATTTGAGTGGCTTCAACTACGGTTTTTAGGTTCATTGCAATAGCCGACCTCCAAGACTTATTTGTGTTTTAGCTGGATCGCTCCCCCAGGGTTATTTTTTGGGACATTCACTGAATTTTCCTGCATGAAGTCCTCAAGGCTTTTCCGGGAAATTATCCCTACTCTGTAGGCCGCCGGCCGACCGGCCGGGTTAAATAAGTATGTGGTGGGCAGCATTGATACCGGACCAACCTGTGCAGCAATGCTTTTATTGCCAAATACAATCGGGTAGGAGATTGCCAGGGAGTCAACGAATTTCAATACTGTTTTTGGGTTCCTGTAGTCCATCACGATACCAATCACTACAACATCCTTGCGGCTTTCGTAGAGTGACACTAGATCAGGGATTTCCTCCAAACAAGGTGGGCACCACGTGGCCCAGAAATTCACCAACACCCACTTACCTCTATAATCAGATAGGGAGTGTATCTTGCCCGTAGTATCCGTGAAGGAGAAGCCCTGCGCCTGTGCGACAGATGGCAGCAAAGGGAACAGGCACAGAAAGAAAGTGACAGAGCGCCATATTATTTTCATTAAATTATTCCAGTCGAATCCGCATAGCATTTTATGCCGTTGCACATTATCCCACCTTGGTGCATTCCGAAATGTCGCTATACCTGCGGATGCGCCTGCTTCAGCTTGCTGTGTAACTTGTTGAGTGCACTGAGATAGGCTTTGGCAGAGGCAACGACGATGTCAGTATCTGCTCCGTGGCCATTAACGATACGTCCGGATTTCTGCAGTCGCACCGTAACCTCGCCCTGTGAGTCGGTGCCGCTAGTGATGTTGTTAACCGAATATAATTGCAAATCGGCGCCGCTGACCAGAATTTTCTCAATGGCGCGGAAAGTGGCATCTACTGGCCCACTACCATCTGACTCGGCCCACAATTCCTTACCCTCTTCGGCGATTATTATTTTAGCATAAGGTATTTCGCCAGTTTCGCTATGTGCGGTTAGAGACAAAAGCTTATAGTGTTCCTGTAAAGTCACGGTTTCGTCTGAAACCAGAGCGTATAAATCCTCGTCGAAGATATCGTGCTTCTTGTCAGCCAATTCTTTAAATCGCATGAACGTGGTATTGAGTGTCTCCTCTGACGCCAGTTCGATACCGAGATCCGCTAAGCGACTGCGAAAAGCATTCCGTCCGGAGTGCTTGCCCAGTAATAATTTATTTCCACCCCAGCCAACATCTTCGGCCCGCATGATCTCATATGTTTCACGGTGCTTGAGTACGCCATCTTGGTGTATACCAGATTCATGCGCAAAAGCATTCGCGCCAACAATGGCTTTGTTGGGCTGCACTGGAAAGCCGGTAATACCAGACACCAGCTTGCTGGCCGGCACAATATGGGTGGTCTCTATACGTGTGTCACAAGGGAAAAAATCCTGGCGGGTGCGTACCGCCATCACGATTTCCTCCAATGAAGCATTGCCCGCGCGCTCACCTAACCCATTGATGGTGCACTCCACTTGGCGTGCACCGTTCATTATTGCTGATAATGAATTAGCCACTGCCAACCCCAAGTCATTGTGGCAATGAACTGAGAACACTGCCTTGCCGGAGTTAGGTATACGCTCGCGTAGAGTACGAACCAAGCTGCCGAACTGTTCCGGCATGGTATAGCCGACGGTGTCAGGAATATTGAGAGTAGTAGCTCCTGCTTCAATGACCGCTTCCAGCACACGGCAGAGGAAGGTGACGTCCGAGCGACCCGCATCCTCAGGAGAGAATTCCACGTTGTCGGTATATTGGCGTGCCCATTTCACCGCCTTTACTGCCTGCTCTACCACTTGTTCGGGAGACATGCGTAGTTTCTTCTCCATGTGAATCGGCGAGGTAGCAATAAAAGTATGGATACGTCCTGAATTAGCACCTTTCAAAGCTTCACCAGCACGTTTGATGTCGGCTTCAGTGGCGCGGGCCAAGCCACACACAGTGCTGTCCTTGATACTGTCGGCGACTGCTTTGACCGCATCGAAGTCGCCGTTGGAAGCCGCTGGAAAACCAGCCTCGATTACATCTACTCGCATACGTTCGAGTAGTCGTGCAATACGTACTTTTTCCTCCTTGGTCATGGATGCACCAGGACTTTGCTCACCATCGCGTAAAGTGGTATCAAAAATAATCAAATGGTCTTTCACGGTATTCCCCATTTCAAGGAAAATGTTTCGATTGTAATGTGGGATCTGGGAAACGGACTCCACAGGAAAAACTTGAGGGATAAAGTATAGTAGTTAGCGCGCAGGGCGCAGCAGTCCTGCCAGAAGAGGCAGATTGTGCAGGGAGTAGAGCGAGGAGATATAGTTAACGTGCTTCATGTAATGAAATATAAACGGTTTTTTCTATTTGTGCAACGGGGAGGTTGTCAGGTATTTGGTACGCTGTCATTTTTCTTCCTTTTCGCCAGTCGCCACAACCATATAATATAGCCCGACAGGACATAAAGCATAAACAGGCAAAATAGCACGACGGGTGGCTGGCTTGGAATCAACACAAAAAAGAATAATGCTAACAGCAAGATGGTGATGAAGGGCACGCTCTTGCGCAGATTGATCTCCTTGCCGCTGTAATAGGGAAGGTTGCTCACCATGGTGAGACCAGCAAATAATGTTATAGCCCATGCCAGCCACCTGATGTCCGCCCCCTTTATCTGAAAATCCAGCATCACCCATATCAGTCCAGCAATTAACGCGGCGGCGGCAGGGCTAGGCAGGCCTTGGAAGAATCGCTTATCTACTAGCCCCAGATTAGTATTGAAACGCGCTAGACGCAGCGCGGCGCAGGCACAATAAATGAAGGATGCAATCCAGCCTAACTTGCCCATGTCCTTCAGAGCCCACTCGTACATTACCAGTGCGGGGGCGACTCCGAACGAGACCATGTCGGATAGACTGTCGTATTCCGCACCGAATTCACTTTCGGTGTGCGTAAGGCGCGCTACCCGGCCATCCAATCCATCCAACACCATAGCAATAAGAATCGATATGGCAGAGTGTTCAAAATGTCCATTCATCGCCTGCACAATAGCGTAGAACCCAGCAAATAGCGCGGCAGTAGTGAACAGGTTGGGTAGTAGATAAATACCCCGTCGCCGTAGTTTGGATTTAAGCATGAAACGTGGCATATGAGGATTACGCTTTATCTACACAATACACAAGAAGATCGGCGCATGGCAAATGGTTATGGCTGGATGGTAAACAGTAGGCAATATGAGATGACTTGAGTTACTGGGGAAATTCCGCGAGTATTGTCAGTGTCGCATAAACCTTGTCACCGATGCTAACCTTGATTTTGGTATCGAGGGGGAGATATGTATCCACCCGCGAACCGAAACGGATGAAACCGAAACGCTGGCCGCGTACAAGACAGTCACCTGGTTTCGCGTAGCATAATATGCGCTTTGCAATCAACCCGGCGACTTGCACACATGTTACGTCAGAACCATCGGTAGTCCTTAGCCACAATGCGTTGCGTTCATTTTCCAGCGAAGCTTTGGGAAGGTCGGCATTGATGAACTTGCCGGGGAAATACCACTGACCATGCACTTCACCGTCCACCGGGCTGCGATTAGAGTGGACATTGAACACGTTCATAAATACGCTTACTTTAATAGCTTCACGTTTGAGGTAAGGATCTTGTGTATTTTCCACTGCGACAATTCTGCCATCGGCAGGTGATAGCACCGCATTGGCTTGTTGCGGAACAACACGCGGGGGGTCACGGAAAAATTGTAGAACGAAAAACGTGATCAGCCAAAGCGGCAGCGCCCATAACCAGCCCGCAAAAATATTAACTAGTACCGTGAAAACGGTTGCTGCTGCGATAAAAGGCCAGCCTTCGCGAGCAATAAGAGGATGGGGGTAATTCATGAGGTACGTGAATAGCGAGCAGTGAACAACGAATGGCGGACTCCCCTGCCGTTGAGAGTTCGACATTCTATAGATTGCATTTCACACATCACTTTCATATTCCCTTAATTTTTTGCTTGATCGACTAATTTGTTCTTCTTGATCCACGGCATCATGTCGCGCAGCTTTGCACCGACTACCTCAATCTGATGCTCGGAAGCAAGGCGTCGACTGGCTTTAAGCGTAGGCGCGCCGGCATGGTTTTCCAGTATGAATTCACGCGCATATTCACCGGTCTGAATCTCACGAAGAATCTTGCGCATTTCAGTGCGGGTGGCATCAGTAACAATACGTGGGCCACGCGAAATATCGCCATATTCGGCGTTGTTCGAGATAGAGTAGCGCATGTTGGCAATGCCACCTTCGTAAATTAAATCCACAATTAGCTTCACTTCGTGCAGGCATTCAAAATAGGCCATCTCTGGCGCGTAGCCAGCTTCCACCAACGTTTCAAAACCGGCCTGAATCAACGCGGTAAGACCGCCGCACAGTACCACCTGTTCGCCGAACAAATCGGTTTCGGTCTCCTCACGGAAGTTAGTTTCGATCACGCCACCACGGGTACCACCATTAGCTGCAGCATAGGATAAAGCCAGGTCACGGGCCTTGCCGGACTTGTTCTGATGTACGGCGATGAGCGAAGGTACGCCGCCACCTTGCGTGTAGGTTGAACGCACCAAGTGGCCAGGGCCCTTGGGTGCGATCATAATGACATCGAGATCCTCACGCGGCGTTACCTGGCCGTAATGAATATTGAAGCCGTGGGCAAATGCAAGGGTGCTACCCTTCTTGAGGTTGGGTTCGATCTCTGATTTGTAAACAGCCGCGATCTGCTCATCGGGTAACAGCAGCATCACGACGTCTGCACCCTTGACTGCCTCTACAATCTCCCTGACGACAAGGCCAGCTTTCTTTGCCTTGCTCCAGGATGCGCCATGTTTGCGCAGACCAACGGTAATTTTTACGCCAGAGTCATTCAAGTTATTAGCATGAGCGTGACCTTGCGAACCGTAACCCACAATAGCAACTTTCTTGCTCTTAATGAGGGATAAATCGGCGTCTTTATCGTAAAAAACTTTCATGGCTTTCCTTTCTGTTTTGGTTGGGGATAAGGGCTAGTTAGACAAATGAGGCATAGCTACCTTTACGCATGTCAAGTACCGCTACGCTTTCAATATTCGCTCGCCGCGACCAATGCCGGAAGCACCAGTACGCACCGTCTCTAGAATCGTACTGCGTTCTATAGTATTGAGAAATGCATCAAGTTTGGAACTAGTACCGGTCAGCTCAATGGTATAGGATTTATCAGTGACATCGATGATACGTCCGCGAAAAATATCGACCAGACGCTTTATTTCCTCCCGATCCCGGTCGACAGCGCGTACTTTTATCAGCATCAGTTCGCGCTCGATGTGAACACCGTCGCTCAAGTCCACTACTTTTACCACTTCAATTAATTTGTTCAGCTGCTTGGTAATCTGCTCGACCACGTCGTCCGAATCGACAGTGACCAGGGTCATACGCGACAAAGTGGGGTCTTCAGTGGGGGCCACTGTGAGCGACTCGATATTGTAGCCGCGCGCCGAGAATAGGCCCGCCACGCGAGATAGAGCTCCGGCCTCGTTTTCCATCAATAGGGAAATGATATGTCGCATTTTCCTTATACCAGAATCATTTCGGAGAGGCCTTTGCCGCCAGGCACCATCGGGAATACGTTTTCGGTCTGGTCGGTGATAAAGTCCATGAATACCAGGCGATCTTTGAGACTGAATGCTTCCTTCAATGCGCCTTCGATGTCGCTTGGCTGCTCAATTTTCATGCCAACATGACCATAGCTCTCCGCCAGTTTGACGAAATCCGGCAGCGCATTCATATAAGACTCAGCGTAGCGGTTGCCATGGAAAAATTCCTGCCATTGCCGCACCATTCCCATATAGCGGTTATTAAGATTGATGATCTTGAGCGGTAGGCCATATTGCTTGCAGGTGGACAATTCTTGTATGCACATTTGGATACTGGCTTCGCCGGTGATGCAGGCTACCAACCCCTGGGGATTGGCAAACTGTACGCCCATTGCCGCTGGCAGACCGAAACCCATAGTCCCCAAGCCACCGGAATTGATCCAACGGCGTGGTTTGTCAAACTTATAGAACTGTGCAGCCCACATCTGGTGTTGGCCTACGTCTGAGGTGATAAAGGCATTACCTTCAGTTACCTGATAGAGTTTTTCGACCACCATTTGTGGTTTGATGATGGCGCTGGTCCGATCATATTTTAGACAATCGCGCGCACGCCACAAATCAATTTGTGCCCACCATGCCTTAAGCGCGACCTGGTCAGGCTTCCCCTTGTGGGCATGGAGTAGTTTGATAAGCTCGTCCAGTACATCGGAAACGCTACCGACAATAGGTATATCCACTTTGACGCGTTTGGATATGGAAGAGGGGTCAATGTCAATGTGTATGATCTTGCGTTCTTCATTAAAAAAATGCTTAGGGTTACCGATTACGCGATCATCAAAACGGGCGCCGATAGCTATCAGCACGTCACAATGCTGCATTGCCATATTGGCTTCATAAGTACCGTGCATACCCAGCATGCCAACAGAATGTTTGTCGGTGGCGGGAAATCCACCTAGCCCCATCAACGTGTTAGTACAGGGGAAGCCCAACATTCGCACTAACTCAGTTAATTGTAAGGCTGCATCACTCAGAATCACGCCGCCGCCAGCATAGACCATCGGCCGTTTTGCATCCAGTATCAGTTGCGCCGCCTTTCGGATCTGCCCGGAATGGCCCTTGGTAACTGGATTATAAGAGCGCATCGCAACACTTTCAGGGTAAGAGAATCCTGTTTTCTGTTGGCTTACGTCCTTGGGAATATCCACCAGCACCGGTCCGGGACGTCCAGTCGAGGCGATGTAGAATGCTTTCTTAATGGTGGTGGCTAGCTCGGCGATATCTTTAACCAGAAAGTTGTGTTTGACGCAGGGGCGCGTGATACCGACCGCATCTACTTCTTGAAAAGCATCCAGGCCGATGGCATAAGTCGGGACTTGTCCGCTGATGATGACCAGCGGGATCGAATCCATATAGGCGGTAGCAATCCCGGTGATAGCGTTGGTTACACCGGGACCAGACGTCACCAGCGCGACGCCTACTTTGTTGCTGGAGCGGGCATAGCCATCCGCTGCGTGTACTGCCGCTTGCTCATGTCGCACCAGGACGTGCTTAACCTTGTCCTGCTTGAACAGTTCGTCATAAATGAAGAGCACGGCTCCACCAGGGTAGCCAAAAATATAATCCACCCCTTGTTCCTGCAAGCAGCGTATCGTGATTTCAGCGCCTGTTAATTCCGTATTCATACCTTCACGTAATCCCAATGTCGAGTACCACCAATAAATGATATGCAGAAGAACAAACAACAATAACGGTTAGTCGATCTTTGGTCAACCCCTTATTGATACTGTGTTAGCGCAAAGTAGTAATGTCCGGTTTCTCCCAAGTAGAAATGTCCGCTGGTGATTAAACTCACCCCTGTTTAAAACATTGGCGGACAAATTTAAAATGGACAAACTCATGAGCCAAAAAGAAGTGAAGAAAGCCCAAGTGTTG
>CAMDAX010000096.1 GCA_945888885.1 Nitrosovibrio sp. Nv4
ATGTCATCTCTCCTTTGTTGTTCCGTAATTGTTATATGTATCTGGTCGTGCAATTGTTCCCAGCGTCCGGGAATAGCCCACTCCAACGACCCGCGTAGCCTAACTCTTCAGCTAACAGTCTGTCAAGAAATTTGAGGGGGTTTTGAAGGAAATAAACAGGTGGAGCGACGGCCTGGAAACCGCAGTCTTCCACACTGTAGATGTCGGCTTCCTACTCCTTAAATGAAACTGAGAGCGTGTGCCATACATCCGGAATTCGCAAACTAAATTACTTCTTGTACTTTTAGCGCAGCCTGCGCTACCTCGTCATATCCCAAACTGCTTAGAACTTCTGCGGTATGTTCGCCGAGCCGCGGGCCAACCCAGCGTATCTCACCGGGCGTCCGCGATAATTTTGGAACAATCCCGGGTAACTTCAACGGACATTCATCTGGCAACTGAAACTGTCGTATCATCTCCCGTACTTGATAGTGCGGATCATTGACGATATCGGCGATGTCATAGATTTTTCCTGCTGGAACCTCTGCCTTATCGAGTACTGTCAGAATTTCTTCCAAGTCATGCTGCATAGTCCATGCAGTAATTATGTCGTCAAGTTCCCGGGTGCGCTTTACACGCCCATTGTTGTGAGCAAGCTCGGGATCATTGGCTAGATCGCCACGGCCAATGGCCAGCATCATGCGCTTAAAAATACTGTCGGCGTTAGCGCCAATCACCACGTATTTCTTGTCACGGCAAGGATATGTATTTGATGGCGTAATGCCCGGCAGGGACGCGCCGCTGCGATTCCTGATAAGGCCAAACATGTCGTACTCCGGCAGCAGGCTTTCCATTAGATTAAACACTGATTCATACAGCGCTACATCGACTATCTGCCCCTTGCCGTCGCCTGTGTTACGCTGGTGTAATGCCATTAGTGCACCCATTACGCCATGCATGGCGGCGATGGAGTCGCCTATGGATACTCCTACTCGTACTGGCGCCTCATCCGGGCGGCCGGTAAGGTGCCGCAGGCCACCCATGGATTCGCCTATCGCGCCAAAACCTGGTCGATCACGGTACGGTCCAGTCTGCCCATAACCAGAAATGCGCACCATGATAAGCCCCGGATTGATCGCGCTAAGCTGCTCCCATCCCAGATTCCAGCCTTCCATTACACCGGGACGGAAATTCTCTATCACGATATCGGCATCCTTCACCAATTGCCTGATAATTTCCTGGCCAGCTTCTTTTTTGAGATTTATTGTCACTGACTTCTTGTTGCGTGCCTGCACATACCACCATAACGATGTGCCATTGTGCAGTTTGCGCCACTGCCGCAGCGGGTCGCCGCCTTGGGGAGATTCAATCTTGATGACTTCTGCGCCGAACTCTGCCATCAACCGACCTGCAAACGGTCCGGCAATGAGCGTACCCATCTCGATAACTTTTATTCCTTGCAGCGGCGTCTGTCCCATGATTTATCCTGTTTTTTCTGCATGATGAGCGCGTACTGTAGCAAACTCAAGTGGTGAACTTACCCATCATTTACATGCTGCGGTCTTTTTTACACCGGATTATCTACATCAATAAATTGATGGGCAATACCGAATTTCTGCGCCACATGCTCACCTAATGTCTGGACGCCATAACGCTCGGTAGCATGATGTCCTGCCGCAATGAAGGCCACACCGGATTCGCGTGCGGCATGCACGGTCTGTTCGGAAATTTCACCAGTGACAAATGCATCCACACCCAGGCGAATCGCCTCATCAAAATAATCCTGCGCAGCACCAGTACACCAGGCTATACGCTGCACCAGCTTTGCTTCATCACCGATTATCAATGCTTTGCGCGATAACAGGTGCTCTACGTTTTTGCTCAGATCTTTTAGCGTGATGGCTTGAGGCAGAGTGCCTTGTACAGCGATACCCTGTTCACCAAAACGGCCAGTTTCAATGAAACCCAGTCTTCGTCCCAGTTGCGTGTTATTGCCCAGTTCCGGATGTATATCCAGCGGCAGGTGATAGGCAAGCAGGCTAATATCGTTCTCTATCAGCAGAGCAATGCGGCGGCGTTTTATGCCGGTTAGGCACGGGTTCTCACCGCGCCAGAAATAACCGTGATGTACCAGCACCGCATCCGCACCTGCGGCTACAGCAGCTTGCAGGAGATCAAACGAGGCGGTCACACCGCTGATCAGCTTATGTACTTCGCTTCGTCCTTCCACTTGCAGCCCATTTGGGCAATAATCACGAACTTGGGCGACACCCAGCAGTTGATTCAGATAGATTTCGAGTTCGTTCAGTCGCATCAATGTTACTCCCCATTTTTTTATAACAGCTATTACTAATACTAATATAAACGTCGAAATCCATATACCAACATGCATAAATTCTGGTTGATTTTCGCACAAACGGTAACGATATTCCTTGCGGTATTGTTTGTTGTCTCTACCTTGCGGCCCGAACTGTTACCGTGGAGTTCGCGTGGCGGTATGGTGACAGTGAAAGAGGCCGCTCGGGATGGCGTGTCTAAACCCGGCAGCTTTAGTGATGCTGTTCAAACTGCCACTCCATCAGTGGTTAATGTTTTTACCAGCAAAGAAGTCAAGATGCCTCCCCATCCACTGATGGATGATCCCATGTTTCGACGCTTCTTTGGCGACCGATTCGAGTCACAAACCCGGCGCACGGCAAGTCTTGGTTCCGGTGTAATTGTGAGTCCAGAAGGTTATATTCTTACCAACCATCATGTGGTGGAGGCTGCGGACGAAATTGAGATTGCGTTGATGGACGGCAGAAAAGCCAAGGCGCGCATCATCGGATCGGATCCGGAAACCGATCTCGCCGTCATAAAAGTGGACATGGGTGTACTGCCGGCGATGACTTTCGGACATTCCGATCATGCCCGGGTGGGTGACATGGTGCTTGCCATCGGCAACCCCTTTGGCGTAGGCCAGACAGTGACCATGGGCATTATCAGCGCACTGGGAAGGACGCATCTGGGTATCAATATTTTTGAAAACTTTATCCAGACCGATGCGGCCATCAATCCAGGGAATTCCGGCGGTGCCCTGGTTGATACCACCGGCAATCTGATTGGCATTAATGCCGCGATTGTTTCCCGTACTGGCGGGTCGCTCGGTATCGGCTTTGCCATTCCAGCCAACATTGCCAAGCAGATAATGGAACAGATCATTCAGACCGGCGGCGTGACCCGTGGCTGGATCGGTGTGGAAGTGCAGGATTTAACACCGGAACTGGCGGAATCATTCAAGCGTGCCAACCCCGACGGTGCATTGATTGCGGGAGTGTTCAGGGATGGTCCCGCCGACAAGTCTGGAATGAAACCGGGAGATATTGTGGTGGCGATAAATGGTAAGGCGGTTGCTGATTCGTCTGTCATGCTTAATCTGATCGCTATATTGACGCCAGGAGAATCTGCCATAATTACAGTGGCGCGCAACCAGGCGGAGAAGATCATCAAGATCAATGTTGGAAAGCGCCCCAAGCCAGCGCCGCAGGATCAGGATCAAGATACATTGGAATAAACCCGGAAAAACATTCAACCAAAACTGACCGATGACTCAGATTATCGCTGTGTGACACTGGTTCTAGTGTCTACTTGCATAGATCTGCGTCAATGCCGAGAAGCGCATCCGTGTGGCAGCGGCGCGAAGCGAACCATAGCTGAGACGATGGCGAGAATGAGCGACAAAGCCGCTGACGCTGCGGAGCGATTTGAATATAGCAAGATTTATGCATTATGCAAATAGACGCTAATTTTGCGTAGGTTGCTTGGTTGCTGACTCCTTTGCTTGTTCGGAATATCGAAGCTTGTTCTCTACTCTACCCTTGTGCTCGACCTGACCTCTTGTGACCTATCCATAACAGGACTAGAATTCAGGCCAATATCAGGCATTATCTGACGAGTCTGGGTATCGAAGAATCGGTTACGTTTTGTTTAACCAAGGAGAGCAGAATGGCATTGAATGCGTATTTGAAGCTGAAGGGACAGAAGCAGGGTGACATCAAGGGGTCGGTGACGCAAAAGGGGCGCGAGGGAAAGATTATGGTGATCGCGGTCAGTCATGACATCGTCAGTCCGCGTGATCTGGCATCAGGGCTTCCCACCGGCAAGCGCATACATAAGGAACTTGTAATTACCAAAGAACTCGACCAGAGTTCGCCGTTGCTCTATAACATATTGGTCAACAACGAAAACATCACAGCCTGGGAATTGCAGTTCTGGCACCCCCAGCTCAAAGCTGCCGCTGGTACGGGTGGGGAGATACAGCACTACACGATCAAGCTCACGAATGCGAACATCTCACGTATAGGTTTCAGAATGCCCAATAACAAGTATCCGGATTTGATGAAGCTCTCGGAGTATGAGGAAGTTGGATTTACCTACGAGAAGATCGAGTGGACATGGGTAGACGGTAATATTACCGCGATGGATGACTGGGAATCCTCGGTAACCTAATATGGGAATATTACTGTTAGGTTTACAAAGCTGCTTTTTGGTGTCCGCTGCAGGTCTCCTGTAGTACTGTTGCCGGGATCAACTGTTTTTTTTGCCTTCGGTTTCGGCCTTGTCCAGTTCTGGTTCCATTACCTTGGTGCCATCGTTGCTTGTGGCTGGGAAATCCGGAACTGGTGTGGGTTTTTCCATGAAACTCGCTACCAGTATGCCTAACTCATAGAGCAGATAAAGCGGCACCGCCAGCATGAACTGCGAGACTATATCGGGCGGAGTGAATATCGCGCCGACCACGAATGCACCAACGAGAACATAGCTGCGTATATCCTTCAACTTTTCTATCGTGATAATGCCCATTCGGACCAGCACTACGACGAATACCGGCACTTCGAAAGTCACTCCAAAGGCGATGAACATGGTCAGGACAAAGTCGAGATATTTGCCGATATCGGTCATTACCGCTACGCCTTGCGGTGCAAAATGGGTAATGAATTCGAATACCAGCGGCAGTGCAGCAAAATAGGCAAATGCCATGCCGCAGATGAATAGAAAACTACTGGTGAACACCAGTGGCAGCACCATGCGCTTTTCGTGAGAATATAACCCCGGCGCAATGAATGCCCACATCTGGTAGAGCGTGTGCGGCAACGTGATAATAACAGCCGCCATCATGGCGACTTTCATCGGTACGAAGAATGGCGTGGCAATTTCGGTGGCGATCATCTGCCCGCCTTGCGGGAGCTTCTCCAGCAGGGGCTGCGCCAGCAGTGAGTACAGTTCCCGCGCGTAATAGGCGCAGGGTAGAAAACCGAGTGCCAGCACGCCGAATACGCGTATCAGCCTGGTACGTAATTCCATCAGATGCGAAATGAATGTGTCTTCAGTACTCATGTTGCACAGGGGAGGGCAGTTGAACTGACACAGTTATATTGATGCACGCCAACATGAATATGCGTCATTTGCCGCCCCCGTTGCCGATGCTGGGTTTCAGTTTCCTAGCTATATCATCCGGTTCCGGCTCTGGTTGAAGTGCCGGTTCAGCTTGAGTGGCAGGAGACTCCGTCAAAGGTCTGATCTCTGTCACGGGTTCTGCGGGTGGTATAGGAGTTGCCGTAGTTGGGTTTTTTGTTTCCGTTATTTCCTGAAACTGATTTATTTCCTGCCGTACCGTATTACTGAAGGAATGGGCGGCTTCCTGCATCGAAGTTTTCAGTTTCTTTAGTTCTTCCAGTTCCATTTCGTGCCGAATATCGTTCTTGACGTTATGGGCATAACGCTGCGCGCGTCCGAATAGATGTCCCAGGGTACGTGCCACCTTGGGCAGTCGCTGTGGGCCGATCACGATCAGTGCGACAACTGCAATAATCAGGATTTCTGCAAAACTGATATCGAACATTTTTTGCGGAGGGTCGTGGATGAAGAGCGGCAAATGGTACTCGGATTCCTGCCTGCTCAGCGGTTCAACCAGCTTAGTCTATATCGGTCAATCATCACAGTTTCGTTTGTGTCTTGTCCCTGACTTCGCCTTCGATGATATGACCACCGGCTTGCTGCGGCGGGGGTGATGTATTCTCTTCATCAGCACTTTTCACACCCTCCTTAAAACCTTTTACTGCGCCACCCAGATCGCTGCCAAGATTGCGCAGTTTCTTGGTGCCAAACACCAAAACAACAATCACCAGAACGACCAGCCAATGCCAAATGCTGAATGTCCCCATCATTTACTCCTTTATCTCTGGTGATGAATCATTACGGGCAAACGTTCCATACCACCAATGATGTGGATATGCAGGTGGTAAACTTCCTGCCCCCCTACGTGCCCGGTGTTGATAACGGTACGAAAACCGTCTGTGCAGCCCTGTTCCTGAGCTAATTTTGGAACCAGAAGCATAATTTGGCCTAGTAAATCTCGATGTTTGTCTTCAACCTCGACCAATGAAGGGATATGCAGCTTGGGTATCAGCATGAAATGTACCGGCGCTGCAGGATGGATATCATGAAATGCCAGAACGTTGGCGTCCTCGTATATCTTTTTACAGGGAATTTCCCCCCGCACGATTTTGCAAAAAAGGCAGCTCTCCATTTTCATCCTGTTTTTCGCGATGCTTTTTCGACTACTCCTGAAACTCCATCACGGCGTTGCAGCTCATTCAGGACATCGTCCGGTCCCAGGCCATGGTAGGACAGCAGTATCAGGCAGTGGAACCACAAATCTGCCATCTCATACACGACCTGTTGTTTATCGGCGTCTTTTGAAGCTAATAGTGTCTCTGTTGCTTCTTCCGAGATTTTTCTAAGTATCTTGTCATGTCCATCGTGCAGCAGTTTTGCTACATACGAGGCGGCAGGGTCGGCACTCTTGCGTACTTCAATGGTTTCCGCCAGACGGCGGAGAATGGCTGAGTCTGTCATTATTTGTAGATTTCTTTAGGGTCCTTGATTACTGGTTCAACCACCGTCCACTGATCATTTTCCAATTTGTTGAAGAAACAATTATGCCTGCCGGTATGACAGGCGATACCGCCAGCCTGCTCGACCATTAGCAATAATACATCCCCATCACAATCCAGACGTATTTCCTTTATTTTCTGGACGTGGCCGGATTCTTCACCCTTGTGCCAGAGTCTCTTGCGGGAACGTGACCAGTACACTGCTTCGCCGGTTTCGGCGGTGAGGCGCAGTGCCTCGCGGTCCATCCAGGCAACCATTAGCACTCGGCCGCTGCCGACTTCCTGAGCTACTGCAGTTACCAGTCCGTCGGCGGACCAGTTTATTTTATTGAGCCAAATAGTAGACATAAATTCAGAATTAAGGGCACTTCTAAAAATCCGAATTTCGTCACAATACTTCGTTGTTCACAAAAACGTTTCCTTGCACATCACCTCTATGCAACGCCTCCATTTTCATTCTCGCCTTGTCTTGTTTAGAGCTTCTAATTTTTGAAGATACCCTTGAGAGTTAGAGGTACAGTTGTTTGGTTTTCAGGCTCTTCGCGTAATCGAGTGGGTAAATTTCATGTTTTTTAGAGTTTCGGGAGCATAGACGTGAGTATTTTCAGCCGTAAATATTCTTCATCGCGTAGCCCATATGCACGGCGTTGGATGACTCGTATCTTGTTATTGAGTCCTTCAA
>CAMDAX010000097.1 GCA_945888885.1 Nitrosovibrio sp. Nv4
ATGAGCTTGCGGAAGATTACCAAGAACCGTGGCTCGTTCCCATCCGATGAGGCGCTGCTAAAACTGTTCTACCTGGCGATCCAAAATATCAGCAAAAAATGGACGATGCCGATTAGAGACTGGAAAGCCGCGCTGAATCGTTTTACTACCCAGTTCGAGGATCGGATGTCGCAACATTAAGAAATTCCGTTTACACAAAATCCAAGACACCCTCCAGATAGGTGTTTGGCGGAGAGGGTGGGATTCGAACCCACGTGCCAGGTTACCCTGACCATCTGATTTCGAGTCAGCGCCGTTATGGCCACTTCGGTACCTCTCCGTTTTAAGGTTGGATATTTTACCAGTTTATCTTGTCCTTGTTCATGGCAAAACATGGCAGAATATCCCCGTATCCTGCTCACTTCCATCTTATGCGCAGTTTCCTTTCATTTTCCACACTCGTTTTTTGTGGCCTTGTGCTCGCGGCTTGTGATTCGTATGAGAAGCTGGGGCTACCATCAGGCAAGACGGATGAGCTGGTGGTCATTACAGTTAATAGCCCCGATACCTATTATGAAAATTCAGATGGCAGTTATTCTGGATTGGAGTTCGACCTGGTTTCCGAATTTGCAAAGGAATTGGGTGTAGAGGCGAAATTTAGAGTGATGTCAAAATTGAGCCAGGCGTTATTGGCTTTGGAAAATCCGCAGGAGCACTTCGCCGCTGGCTTGAATATTACCGATCGGCATGGATCAGGCGCTCGTTTTGGTCCGATTTATCAGCGTACCCAACCCCAGGTGGCCTATAACACAGACTACCCCAAGCCCAAAAGTATTCAGCAGCTTGCCGGAAGAAGTATTGAGATCGTGACCGGAACATCCCATGCTGGGCGACTGAATGAAGCCAAGCAACAAGTTCCCGGCTTGAAATGGGCTGAAGTGGATATCACCGCTGAGGAGTTGCTGACAAAGCTGGCAGAAGGCAAGATCGACTATGCCATTGCCGACTCCAACCAGATCAATCTGGCAAAAAACTTCTATCCCAATCTGGGCTCAGCCTTCAATCTAGGTGAAGAAACCGGTAAGGCATGGGCGTTTTCTCCAAACGCAGATTCGGAACTGCTGGCAAAGGCACAGAAATTTTTTAAACGGATCGAACAGGATGGTACTTTAAAACGCCTGCTTGATCGGTATTACGGCCATATTCAGCGACTGGAGCAGACGGATGTGGGTGGTATTCTGGGAAAAATGCGCACACTACTGCCGGACTTGCGCGATTACTTCCATCAGGCTGAGGAATTGACAGGGATCGACTGGCGTTTGATCGCGGCATTAGCCTACAAGGAATCCTACTGGGATCGACTGGCAACTTCGTCCACCAATGTGCGTGGCATCATGATGCTGACAGAACATACCGCCGACCGGATGAAAGTAACAGATCGCCTTGATGCGCGGCAGAGCATACTCGCCGGAGCGCGTTATCTGTTGTTGCTGAAGGAGGTGTTACCGCCGCGTATCATGGAGCCTGATCGCACCTGGATGGCACTGGCTGCGTACAATCTGGGCTATGGTCACTTGGAAGATGCGCGTATTCTGGCGCAGCGCTTGGGATTGAGCCCGGATTCATGGGTGGATTTGAGAAAGACATTACCGCTACTGAGTCACAGCGAATATTTCGGTAATCTGAAGCATGGCTACGCACGCGGTGATGAGGCGGTCATCCTGACGGAGTCTGTCCGGACTTACCATGATATTTTATTGAGATACGAGCGCCCTTATTCACGTAATTTTGCGGCCTCTGAAAAAGCTGCCTCGCTACGTTATAGCCAGAATTAGATTAATCGACAGATATCGGGGAGTCTCATGAAACCGGTTGCAATTTTCAGACATTTTTCCATTGAAGGTCCAGGCTATTTGGCCACATTTCTGGATGCTCATGCTATTCCATGGCGGCTCATCAGAATCGACGCTGGGGAAGTTCCTCCCTCAGATACCAGTGAATTCAGTGGGCTGGTGTTCATGGGTGGACCCATGAGTGTAAATGATGATCTACCCTGGATTACGCCAGCACTGGCGCTGATCAGGCAGGCGGTGGCTAATGACGTTCCGGTGCTGGGCCACTGTCTCGGTGGGCAATTGATGGCAAAAGCCTTGGGTGGCGCGGTGAGCAGGAGCCCGGTCAAGGAATTCGGCTGGGGGGGAGTCAGCGTGGCGGATAATCCCGTCGCCCGTGAATGGTTCGGCGATCTATCGGAATTTGAATCATTTCACTGGCACGGTGAGACCTTCACTCTTCCCGTTGATGCGCTCCGCCTGCTATCGAGTCGATTTTGTGAGAATCAGGTATTCTCGCTGGGTAAGCACTTGGCAATGCAATGCCATGTTGAAATGACTGAGGAGATGGTGAAAGCCTGGTGTGAAGCAGGTACTGGAGAAACTACGAGTGGTTTCTGGCCGCCGGTGCAGTCGGCCGAGGCAATGCAGATGGGTTTGACTAACCGGATATCAGCGTTAAATGAGGTCGCCCGGTGCTTGTATACCAAGTGGATATCTGGCCTGGCATTATAACTTCACCGGGACGGGCCAGGTTGTTCCTAACCAGCAAGTTATTCTCTGAAATTCTGAAACTGTAGAGGAAATTCAGTAATGGATTTTTTTATCAGTTGAATGGTTTCTTGCAAGATATCGCGCTTTGCGCCTGAAATACGCACAGCTTCACCTTGGATACTACCCTGTACCTTGAGTTTGCTGTCCTTGATGAGTCTGATAATTTTTTTCGCCAACTCGGTTTCTACGCCGGTCTTTACCGTAACCTGCTGCTTGACTTTGTTGCCGCTTATTTTTTCTACTTCACTTCTGTCCAGACAGCGCACATCAACGCCGCGTTTGGCAAGTTTGGCCATCAGGATATCCAGCACTTGACCTAGTTTGAATTCGTCGTCAGCAAAAATCGTGAGCTTGTAATCAGCCTGCTCCACGCGCGCATCCGACCCCTTGAAATCGAAGCGAGTGCTGACTTCCTTGTTCACCTGGTCAAGCGCATTTCTGATTTCCTGCTTATCAACCTCGGAAACTATGTCGAATGATGGCATGACGCTTTCTCCTTAAGGTGCAATTCCAATTGCATTTCATGCAGTGACACTTGGTTGATATTCTCACCCACGCCCGGTCGTACTACTCATTCTGAAGGAAGTCCCCTTGGGGGAGCGGACTGTCTGCGATATTCGTTCGTCATCGCTTTGTTTCACCTCCGAGCTGGAACTGGAATAATCAAGCAGTTCAACGATTATTTTCTGTTTTTCAAATTCGCTGCGATGCGCATCCGTAGTGCATTCAGTTTGATGAATCCTGCCGCATCCGCCTGGTTGTAGGCACCTTTATCCTCCTCAAAGGTGGCGATGTTGGGGTCGAACAGTGAATCGGTCTTGGAGTCCCGTCCGACCACGATCACATTGCCTTTGTAGAGCTTTAATCGCACCCAGCCATTTACATGGGTTTGCGAGGCATCAATCATGGTCTGGAGCATTTTGCGTTCCGGACTCCACCAGTAGCCATTGTAAATCAACGCAGCATAACGGGGCATCAGGTCATCCTTCAGATGCGCCACTTCCCGGTCGAGGGTGATGGATTCGATGGCGCGATGGGCGCGCAGCATGATAGTGCCACCGGGAGTCTCGTAACAGCCACGTGACTTCATGCCAACGTAGCGGTTCTCGACCAGATCCAAACGGCCAATGCCGTGCTTGCCGCCCAATTGATTGAGTTTGGCAAGCACGTCCGCAGGTGAGAGTTTTTTGCCGTTTAATGCAATGATGTCGCCTTGTCTGAATTCCAGGTCAAGGTATTCTGCTTTGTCGGGCGCTTTCTCTGGCGATACACTCCAGCGCCACATGGACTCTTCCGGTTCCTGCGCCGGATCTTCCAGTATGCGGCCTTCATAGGAAATGTGCAGTAGGTTGGCATCCATGCTATAAGGTGAGCCGCCTTTTTTCTTCATTTCTACCGGGATGCCGTGTTGCTCCGCATATTTCAAAAGCTTCTCACGCGAGGTAAGATCCCATTCGCGCCACGGTGCGATCACGTGAATGTCGGGTTGTAATGCATAGTAGCCAAGTTCGAAGCGCACCTGATCGTTACCTTTACCGGTCGCACCATGTGAGACCGCATCCGCTTTGGTTTTACGTGCGATCTCAATTTGCCGTTTGGCAATCAGTGGACGGGCGATACTAGTGCCCAACAGGTATTCACCCTCATAAATAGTGTTGGCGCGGAACATGGGAAATACGAAATCACGCACAAACTCTTCGCGCAGGTCTTCGATGAAAATTTCCTTCACGCCGAGCTGTTTCGCCTTGGCGCGAGCGGGTTCTACTTCCCCTCCTTGACCGATATCTGCGGTGAAAGTGACGATCTCACACTGATAGGTGTCCTGCAACCATTTCAGAATCACTGAGGTATCCAGTCCGCCAGAAAAGGCCAGCACCACTTTGCGCACTTCGGACAAACCAGGTTTTTTAATTTTTTTCATGCTCGATCCATTGAGAATAATTCTTGAACTGCAGCCTTTGAGGGTTGCTTTAGAGTTGACCGATCTTTCCCAGTAGCAGATATTCCATTAACGCCTTCTGTGTGTGCAGTCGATTCTCCGCTTCCTCCCACACCACCGATTGCGGCCCATCAATGACTTTCGCAGACACTTCTTCGCCGCGATGGGCAGGCAGACAGTGCATAAACAGCGCATCTTTTTTAGCGCAAGACATCATTTCGGTATCTACACGGAAATCGGCAAAATCCTTTTTCCGCTCCTCGGTTTCGGCCTCGAAACCCATGCTGGTCCATACGTCGGTGGTGACGAGATCGGCGCCTTTTACCGCATCAAGCGGATCGGCAAATTCCTCATAGTGGCCGGTGCCGTAAAGCCCAGCCCGTTCCGGTTCGACTTCGTAGCCGGGGGGGGTGGAGACATGCACGTTAAAATCAAACACTTCTGCTGCCTGCAGCCAGGTGTTACAGACGTTGTTGGAATCACCGATCCATGCCACTGTCTTGCCAGCGATGCTCCCACGCTGCTCAATGAAAGTGAAAATATCGCCCATGATCTGACAGGGATGATATTCGTCAGTCAAGCCGTTGATCACCGGTACCCGCGAATGCGCGGCGAAGCGCTCGATGATGTCATGCTCATAAGTGCGGATCATGACGATATCCACCATGCGCGAAATTACACGTGCGGCATCTTCCACTGGCTCACCACGCCCCAACTGGGTATCGCGGGTGGAGAGATAGATTGCCGCACCGCCCAGTTGATGCATGCCGGCTTCGAATGAGAGCCGTGTACGAGTTGAATGTTTGTCGAAAATCATCGCTAGAGTGCGATCCTCCAGCGGCCAGTAGCGCTGGTATTGCTTGAATTCGTATTTGATCCAGCGGGCGCGTTCGAACAGATACTCGAATTCTTCGCGGGTGAAATCATTGAATTGTAAGAAGTGTTTGAGTTGCATGCTGGGCGCAATGAGATAAGCGGGGTGGATACACTCGTTTATAAAAAAGAACCAAGAACTGCAGGGCGGTCTGTCCTGCTATTCTCTGGCCTTCACGTTTTCAGAAATTCTTTCACCAGCGCGGATACGGCGTTTACTACCTGCTCAGCCTCATTCCGCTGCATCACCAATGGCGGGAGCAGACGCACCACTTTATCTGAAGTCACGTTGATCAACAGTCCCCGTTTCAAGGCTTCCTTAACCAGCTCACCGCAGGGCTTGGAAAGTTCGATACCGATCATCAATCCTTGGCCACGAATCTGCGTGATACCAGCCACGTCAGCTAACTGCGCCTTGAACGCGCTACGCATGAAATCGCCTAATTCCATTGCATTACGTATCAGGTCATCTCTTTCGATTACAGCCAGCGTGGTAAGTGCCGCAGTACAGGCCAACGGGTTGCCGCCAAAAGTAGAGGCGTGATTACCGGGCTTAAATACATTCGCCGCCGCACCTTTCGCAAGGCAGGCACCGATGGCCACGCCAGAGCCCAAACCCTTGGCCAACGTCATGACATCGGGAACGATGCCGCTGTGCTGGAAGGCGAACCATTTGCCGCTACGACCGATACCACATTGTACCTCGTCCAACATTAGCAGCCAGCCATGCTGGTCACACAGATGGCGCAGACCTTGCAGATAATGCGCCTGCGGCACATTGACACCACCTTCACCTTGATACGGCTCAACCAGGATAGCGACAATATTTTTATTATGCACGGCTACTTGCGCTACCGCCTCCAGGTCATTATATGGAACGCGCGCAAAGCCGGTGAGCAGCGGCTCAAAACCAGCCTGCACTTTGCGATTGCCGCTTGCAGTCAGGGTTGCCATGGTGCGGCCATGAAAGGATTTTTCCATCACGATGATGGTGGGCAGGTCTATACCTTTATTATGGCCATACAGCCTTGCCAGTTTAATTGCGGCTTCATTCGCTTCCGCACCGGAGTTGCAAAAGAATGCATTATCCATACCTGACAGAACGGCTAGCTTGCTGGCCAGTTGTTCCTGTTTGCCGATATGGTAAAGGTTGGAAGTATGGATCAGCGTCCCGGCTTGCTCACAAATTGCTTTTACCAACTCCGGATGACAATGCCCCAGACCACATACCGCAACACCCGCAAGCGCATCAAGATAACGTGTGCCTTTATCATCCCACAGCCACACGCCGTCACCTTTGACGAAGGTGACGGGTAGCTGCGAGTAGGTGTTCATCAGATTTGACATAAGCTAATATCCATTTTTCCAGACCCAGAATGAAACACGGCGGCAACAGCCGCCGTGAATTGTTTGTTGCGCACCAGCCAGCATCTTTACCTATTTGACCAACTTTTTCAAGCCTTTTTCCTGACAGCCTTAAAAGGGGTTGCAGAGAATGCCTTGCATGGATTACGTTGATATATGGTTGTTACCGAAATGGCGATGAAGCGGAATTCACTGCCCATGACCACAATGCTGCAGTTTTCTGGAATGATAGTGTCATGGCGGGAAGGACGAATTAACGCGAGGGGAGTCATGAAAACAAAAAAAGCCCGGATATGTCCGGGCTTTTTTTATGCGATTAGCTGATCAGGCCATTGCCTTGATGGCGGCGGACAGGCGGCTCTTGTGGCGTGCAGCCTTGTTCTTGTGGATGATCCGCTTATCGGCGATCGCATCCACCGTGCTAATAGACGCTTTGAATACGGCTTGTGCAGCGGTTTTGTCACCGGCCTCAACAGCCTTTCTCACATGCTTAATCGCAGTACGCAACTCCGAGCGCAGGCTAGTGTTGTGATCGCGTTGCTTAACGGTTTGTCTTGCACGTTTTCTAGCTTGGGCACTATTGGCCATAAAGATTCCTCAATTCATTCGACTATTGCCGAAAAGACGCAGATTCTACGTTTATTCGCAGCATCTTGCAAGGAGAGATTAAGTCAGTGTTAGCGCAAAGTAGTAATGTCCGGTTTCTCCCAAGTAGAAATGTCCGCTGGTGATTAAACTCACCCCTGTTTAAAACATTGGCGGACAAATTTAAAATGGACAAACTCATGAGCCAAAAAGAAGTGAAGAAAGCCCAAGTGTTGG
>CAMDAX010000098.1 GCA_945888885.1 Nitrosovibrio sp. Nv4
GGTTTCTTCCACGAATCTGGCCTGATTAAACGAGATCGTAACAATCGAAACGCGCATGCTCACTTCTTAAAAAGTATCTCTATAAAGCAAGGTTAAGTCGTAGCTCAAACACCGCCTGTACGGGCATTGCCTAGACTCATTCTTAGATAAAGAACAAAGAAAAAATACATCACAGGCGGAAAGTAATGACCACCTCTAAGCAACGCCAGAAAGAAGTACGCCAGAATCCCGTTGGAAATTGCCCTATCGTTTTCATCCAAACGCGCTCGGCCCCAGAAAAGCAGCAAAAGGAAGACGCTGAAACCGAGTATCCCTTGCTCTGAAAGCAATCGTAGTGCCAATGAATTGGCATCCCTTTCATTTAAAGGTTCTTGGTTTCGATAGTCAAAAAACTCCAGTCCTTCGACGTTCCAAAAATGCTTCTCGATTGACCTGACATGGCCGCCCAAACCCACCCCAAACAACGGGTACTCACGCAGTGACTGGATAGTCACGTACATGTTCGTAAAAAATGCAAAAGTGCTTAAGTTTGTTCCAGTGACGCTCAAGGTAGTGAAGGCCTTGACGGTATCATTTACACGACGTGCTATCTCGTTATTGGCTGAATACGAGAGCGTTGCCAGCGTCAGGATAAGAAGTGCAGAACCCAAGATTCGGCTAGCGGACTTTCTGGTATTCAGGAAAATGCAAAGCAGGATTCCAATATATCCAATCAGAGATTGAGCAAATAAGAGAGAAATTAGCACGATCAGGAACCTTGATCGCTCAAATGTTCTTCGATGATACAAGTATGAAAATGCCGGGATTAATATTGCCGCAAATTGCGCCGGTTCTGTCATCACGCTGTGATAGCGCAAATCGCCAGAATAAGCGCGCAACACATATAAAGGGATACCTAGCAGGCACAACCAGCAGGATGCCCTCAGATAGAACTCCCACACGAGCGGCAGCGCGCGTTTGAACAATGCAAAGAAGCTTGAAAAATAGATTGCACAAATCAGAATCCCAATAATCTGGGGTAGCCAGAACGAGAGCCTCTCGGTGTCTTGATAGTAAAAAGCTGCCACAATGTTCACTGTCGACATGTACCCAATCCACAATGCCAGGCGCCGATTCAACTGGATTGCAGCAAGATAGAGCATCAACAGTACATTAAAAATAACAATCAAATAGAACAACTTAACATCGATAATAAATCGGTAAGTTGCTGACTCCGAGAAAATGGCTACTAGTGTGGATAAGATCAGATAGCTACTCATGAACCGTGTCATGCTGACTTGCGCATCAGCATGGATAGCGCCAAGCAGAGTTCCAGCAGGTAGCCTTTGAAGGTCTCTATCACCGCAGCGAATTTGATTTCGCATGGTCACCAGTTTCCTGCCAATGGCAAATCAAAGAAGTCGCAGGTTTTCATGAAAGCGAATTAACCAACTTCTTTTGCGATACAGATGGCCAAACCCGACTCGGGAGTGAAAGCTGGCGACCATCCCAGAGCTGTGAGGAATGAGATATCAGCAGAGGAGGACATTATCTCACCGGCCCTGTAGGGCAAGGCACCAAACGAGAGCTTGGTTTCTGATTTCGTAAGTTGGTGGGCGATCCGGACAAAATCCAGAATTGTTGTGCTTCTACCAGTGCCCAAGCCTATATGGAAAAAATCCTGCTTAAACTCTGTCCGTTTGCATACCAAAGCAAGTAATGCCTGGACTGCGTCATCAATGAAAATAAAGTCACGTTTTTGTTCGCCTGACGTCAGTTTCAATTCTGGCTGACCCGATAGAAGGCTCTTTATAATCGTCGGCACGAATTTGTTCAAGGCGTCGCCGGGACCGTAGAGGTGCTCAAGGCGCACATTCAGGAATCTCAAACCCGCCTTGTTTGCGAGAACCTTGCCCCATTCACAGAAATGCCGCTTTGACATTGAATAGCGCGGGAGGTAGTCGTAATTGTGTTGGTGAGAAAAAAAAGTGTCTATGTTGATAAACGTGTCGGCGCCGCATTTGAAGGACACTTCAAGAACATTGATAGGGAAAATAATATTGCTTTCGATGATATCAATTGCGCTCGAATTTTCGTGGTCATAACGGGTGGCCATGTGAATCACGGCATCGACCGGCCCAATCTGGTCTGTGACTAGATCATCGACGCGCCCTTCGTAGTCGACAAAAGTGATTTTCGGGGCGACGTCATGCAATCTGTCAAGAGACGATGAAGGGCGCTTTATTCCAACGACTTCTACGCCGGCACTCAGAAAACCGCGCGCTACATGGCTTCCCAAAAAACCCGTCAAGCCCGTCAGCAACAACCTGGTCATCGATCTGTTCCATGAATGGATGCAAACGAATTCAGGACCTCCAGGAAGAAGTAACCGCCTGTCCTAGGGTTCTTCGAGAACAATAATTGGGCGATGTCGCGCCGTGACATCCTGCTTCTGCCTTCCATGGCCAGAGTTCCGATTTTCCGGACGACCTTAGAACGAAAGGACGGCACCCCAGTAATATAGTCTGCCAGGATAGAACCAGTTGCAAAATCCAGCCCGAATTTTTTTAGCCCCATCCACGCCAAAGAGCAACGAGTGTAGTCATTTTGCAAATGAATAAAGGGCACCAGCTTGTTTGCGATAAAAAACCGACTGTCTTTTTCTTGAGCATAAAAAGGAGCACTTCCAATTTGCTCTGCCTGCCATTGCACGGGCAACAGTGGGTTCTGCATCCAATAGTATTTGGAGTCGGCAAAGGCCGATGCCGTTGTTTCTTGGGGCAATATTGAAAAGTGTACGAGAAACTCTATCAAATCCTGATCGTGACGAAGCGGAAGTTTGTAGCAGGAAACGTTGCAGTAGCTGCGATCGTCGCGAGCTTCTGCGGGGTCGAAGTGTTTGTAGTTGTGGTAGTCGTTGGGTGAAGACAAGTATTGAAGGAACTCATTGCGATAAATTTCAAGCCAGGCACGATTCGCAATGGATACAAAATCAGGGCAACCTTGCAATACAAATGTCTTGTCCTTTATCTCTTCATATATGGCTTCTGGATCGGACGTGAAGATAACATCACCGCCTATAGTGACCGCCGGGAGTGTGACCAGCTCGCCTTCCAGCATCTCCAGAAGTAACAGCCAACGCAAGAACGTATACCTGAAATACGGCGGCATGCTTTTTGACTTCGGGTATTTTTCTACTATCATCCTGGTCAAGGATCCCATATCGGTGAGTTCATAGCCCATATTGACAAGGTCCTGCTTATACCCTTCGGACAAGGTATCGAAACCAGTCATGAAAACCACCCGGATAGGATTATTCCAGCCCCGACTTCTGATCCATTGGCCATGGAGTTTGAGCGGCACAATCGACTCAGCGGCAAGGTCACCGCAATCCGGAAAGGTGAAAACTAGAAACATATAACAGTTCCTATCCAACTCTGCGTCAAACACTCCATATCAGGTTGCCTCGCACATCTTGTCGATTACAACATCGACGTCCACCTTGGCCGACCATCCGAGCTGGTCTTTGGCCTTGGCGGGATTTCCGCTGCTTGTGCCAATGTCCGAGGGGCGAAATAGGCTTTCTTCCAGTTGTACATGATCGCGCCAATTCAGTCCGAAAAATGCAAAGGTACGGGACACAAAATACTCCAGGGATTCAGTGCGGCCGGTGGCGATTATGAAATCGTCTGGCCGCTCCTGCTTTAGTATGCGCCACATGGCCTCCACGTATTCAGGTGCCCAGCCCCAGTCTCGCCGGATGTTGACATTGCCCAGCTTTAGTGTTTTGCGACTGCCTCCGCCGATGCGCGCGGCTGCGCGAACAATTTTCTGGGTGACAAAACGCTCTGGTCGGAGCGGAGATTCGTGATTGAACAATATGCCCGTGCATCCGAAAAGTCCGTGGGACTCCCGATAGTTGCGCACCAGCCAATGGGCCGAGGCTTTTGCCACTGCATAGGGACTGCGTTGCGAAAAAGGAGATTGCTCGTTAGCGGTGACCCCTTCAGTGTCACCAAAACATTCACTGGAGCCCGCGTTGTAGAAGCGGACGGGTCGATCCACGAATCTGATCACTTCAAGCATGTTAAGTGTGCCCTCGGCAATGCTTTCCATTGCCTCAACCGGCTGCTCGAATGACAGGCCAACGGATGTCTGTCCTGCAAGGTTGTAGATTTCATCCGGACCATGCCGTTTCACCACACTCAATACGCTGCGGAAATCATTGATTGCCATTGATACAGTTTGAACGTCGCGGCGAATATTAAGGCGATCCAGGTTGGCAAATGAAGTGATCATCGCATCCCGAGATGTGCCGATCACTTCATAGCCCTTTTCCAGCAACAATTTGGCAAGATAGCTGCCATCCTGGCCAAGACCGCAGATTAGCGCCTTCATGGCAGTAGCCTTCGATAAATGTCGAGTGTCTGGTGGGCACAACGTTCCCACGAAAACAATTTAATTCGCTCACGTCCGCGTGAAATCAGCGCTTGCCGCAGAACCGCATTATTCAACACACGCTCAATAGCTTTGCCAAGTTCAACGGACGAATCAGGATTAAAAAACTCAGCAGCGTCACCAACAACTTCTGGAATCGAACTTACATTGCTGCACACCACCGGGCAGTCAAAGCTCATTGCTTCGAGAGGAGGAATCCCGAAACCCTCATAACGAGAGGGGTATACAAACAGGGCAGCGTGCTGATAGAGGTCTGCGAGGACCGCATCGTTGCCAGCAATCTGTCGAAGCTGCCTCTCGTCAAGGCCATGTGCATGCATTAACGCCAGTTCTTGTGCATTAAAGGGTCCTCCCCCGAAGGCTACCAGATCGTACTCGCGCTGCATTAAAGGTTCCGCGGCGTAAGCCTGAAGCAGGGATTCGAAATTCTTGTAACCGCCACGATTTCCAACATATAACAGATATGGGCGTCCCGATCGGGGTCCTACGGACATTGGCTGTTTGGTAAGTGAAAATCCGTGATGAACAACACTGGTTTTCCCCGGATCAATGTCAACTCGATCCAGAAGATCTTTTCGCGTCTGCTCCGAGATGCAGATCACGTGGTCGGCACGCTCGACGGCACGTCGCTTATCAATTGAGGTAGCGTCCCCCGGCGGAAAAGACTCCGAAAACCGCTCATGAATCATGTCGTGTACGGTTAGAACCAATTTGGTGCCCTTAGGCGCAAGGCGACATCTCGAATAGTAGGTCTCGTGCACCAAATCGGGTTGAAAATGCCTCATCCAAAGAGGTGTCAACAAATTATTGATGGTGCGGTAGATGCGACCGGTACGGCGTACTTCCGGCACGCGTTGGCCCATGACCCTAACTCGATTTGACGAGTCCGCGAGGTAGGCGTTGATATAAAGGGGACTGATAACTCCTACGCTAACCCCGGGAGTGCTGGAAATATTATTAGCCAGTTCGACAAAATATCTCGAAATCCCCCCAAATGCCTGCATGCGAAATATTTGATGATCGAACGCAATACGCAAAGTACAACCTCAGGTGCGGTCCGTGGTTTGTTCCATTAACGCATGATGGTCAGAGATCGTACGCGAACCCAAACTCCGACGGATTAGCGGTGCTGCGATCCTTGCCGCACGTCCTGTCGCCAATTGCAGATGAAGGTTTGTTCGTATCTGCCGGTCGGTTAGGATATGTATGCCATGCATTGAATAGAAATTGACTTGCAACTTTTTGGCGATCTCAACAAAGGTTTCCTTCTGGTAGAAAGAAATGTGTTGGCCCGTGTCGAAAGTGTAATACCACCAATCTTTCGACGGTGGCTCACGGCCTGCATACAGCTCCGTGGTAAATATCAGCGTACGGCAATGATGTTGATCAAACTGTTCTCGAATGAATGCCAGTGGATCATGCAAGTGTTCCAGGACTTCGAAGGCGGAAACTGCGGTAAAGGTCCTTTTATTTTTATCGGCCTCGAAACCCCGAGCCAACAGATTTTGGCAATACTTATCATCCCAGTAATAGTCAAATCCGTAGTCCCGCATCAGGCGGGCGAGCATTCCGTACCCTCCCGCGACATCCAGATAAGCCCCTTGTGGGTCAAAGCGTAGATAGAGCAGCACTGCGAGTTTGGCTGCAAGGTCTAAATTACGCGCAACCAAGCCGGTATCTGCAATCGAGATGGCATCGTTATAGGCTTCATCCAGCCAGTAGGGTGCTTCTGTTTGCAGGAGGCCGCAAGCGGGGCATCTCTCGTAGGCGATTTCATACTTTTTCAGTAGCGTGGCCGAAAAAACACTATGCATTCCTATGCCGCATACTGGACAACAAGTCATGGACTGGTCACGTAAAAAGGTGTTCCGTGAACTATCCCATCGCAGATTACGTCTAGGTTGTGATCTTGGCCTGGCAGTAGGGAATTTAAACTCCCAAAACTATAATAATTGGTACTTTTCAAAGTATTTTCTACCTGCAAATTTAGTAACGGCATGTCGAGCATTCTCTTGAAGAAGAAATAGTAAGCATATTTTTTTGCTCGAGTGATCATCGCCGTATCGTTCTTCGGTAAATCGAGAATGCCTTTTAGATAATCCAAGTACTGCTGCTTTGTTTCAACGTCATAGGTGAAGCCTTTATTTCTGCAAAATGTTTCGCCTGCCACAATTACTGGTATGCCCCGTATGCCGATTTCCAACCCCATCTTGGTTCCGTAAATCAATGCGGCGCTGCTCATATCCACCAGGGTATACGAGCTGACATCGCTTTCAGCTGAAACAATTCGTACATTTCCGGGCAATGTGGGAAAGCGCGCACGTATATCAGGTTCAATGGGTTGCTTGGTAGGAATTCCGTGCTTAACTTCAGCCGGATGAATGCGAATAATCAATTGAACGTCTGGTCTTTTTTCGAAAAACTCAATGGTCGTATAAACCCATTCAAAAATGTCTTTGAATGCATTGTAGCTATGATAAATCTGTGCGTCCCATATAACATTGGTAAACATCGTTACGACGGGAAGTTTGGGATCAATGCCTAAAGAGGCTATTACATTCGCGCGTTCTGTTATTGGACTTGGGTGATAGTTGACCCAATCTCTCCCTCCAGCAGTTTTTGATTCGAGATAAGTATCCAATTTCTGTTCCATGTCTTGATTGAGTTCAAGAGATTCCCAATGGCTTTTTTCTTCTGTTATCAGGCTACGATGATATGTTTCCTTATGAGAGAAGAAGAGAGTGTTCTTCCTGTAGGGCGCTCCGTAAACAACGACATCAATGCCGAGGTGGTTGCAAACATCTACCGTTGTGCCATGAAAGACATACAGACCATGAATGGCCACAACTTTGTGCGGTCGTAGTTGGTCTAGTACGCGGTTAAATCGATCGACCATAAGCATCGATGAAAGCAGTTGCTTCCGATAAACCCAGATCTCATATGGGTTAGCGAAGTCGACGGTCCCCCTTAGAGTGATCCGCACTGTGGAAGAAAAGGCATGATCTCCTACTTTGATATCTCGATATTTAAATCCTCGAATGCTTTCTGGAGGTAGTAAGTTTGCTATGGCCCATAATCTATCCACTTCTCCGCTTTCAGCAAAGGCAGTTAGGTTGTGTGTTGGGCAAGAT
>CAMDAX010000099.1 GCA_945888885.1 Nitrosovibrio sp. Nv4
AGTTATGATGACACTATATTCAACAATTACATGTCCATACAGCCATCGTTGCCGGATAGTTCTGCACGAAAAGGATATGGATTTTCAGGTAATTGACGTCGATCCAAATAATAAATCAGAAGACTTGGCTGTAATGAGTCCTTATGGAAGAGCTCCGGTACTTGTGGAACGCGATCTTGTGTTATATGAATCAAATATCATTAATGAATATATTGATGATCGCTTTCCACACCCGCAATTAATGCCAGCAGATCCCGTAATGCGGGCTCGTGCGCGTTTATTGTTGTTTCGTTTCGAACAAGAATTGTTCTGTTATATAGATGCATTTGATGGTTCAGATCAGAAAGCAATAGATAAAGCTCGTACTGTGATAGCAGATAATCTGACGATTATATCTCCAATTTTTGAGAAACAAAGATTCATGCTTGGGGATGATTTTTCAATGCTTGACGTTGCGATAGCGCCTCTACTGTGGCGACTTGAACATTTTGGAATTCGCCTTCCTAAACAAGCGGCACCGCTGTTAAAGTATTCGGAAAGATTGTTTAGTCGGCCGTTATTTATTGATGCATTATCAGCTTCAGAAAAAATAATGCGGAAATGAGCACTATTTCAACGAAGCCCTATTTAATTCGTTCGATTTATGACTGGTGCATTGACAGTGGTTTTACACCATATGTTTCTGTAAGAGTCGATCCTGATTTAGACATTCCAATAGAGCATGTGAGGAATGGCGAGATAGTTTTTAATATAAGTGAAAAAGCCGTACACGAACTTATTATTAATAATGATTCCATCAGTTTTACTGCACGATTCAATGGTGTATCAAGAAAGCTAGAGATCCCGCTTATCGCGGTTAAGGGGATTTTTGCGAAGGAAGTAAATCAAGGGATAGCATTTTCTTCTGAGAGTAAAGAAAAGGAGAATCAAGTGATTCCAGATAACGAACAACAAAGTAGTACAATCCAGAATTCTTTAACATACCAAACAAAAAAAACACGTAAACCCAATCTTCGGGTAATCAAATGACGTGAGTTTAGGTTTGAACATATTAAGTTGCCGGCATAGCTCAGATGGTAGAGCAGCTGATTTGTAATCAGAAGGTCCCGAGTTCGATTCTTGGTGTCGGCACCATAAAATCAATGAGTTAGAGAGTTAAATGTCTAGTGTGAAAAACTCATTGCTACCATATTGCTACCTTTTACGTTAATGAAAGTAGCAATACAGTAAAGTGCGACAGCACTATCATGGGCTATTAACCAGTCCATTTTCATCAAACGGATAAAGTTATTAAGCAACAATTTATCCCGCCAAATCAATTAGACTTATCGGTGCAATAAGTCCGTTCAAGGCTTAATAGATAGTTGGTCTACCCCCTCTTTTATCCGCAACATCCGTAACAACGTCACAGCCCAGCAATGACGCGGGTTCCAGTGCTACTCTTTTGTTACCTGTTACTTTTCCTTCCGTTACATTTGCGCAGCAAAGCCTCGGAAAAATAATCTATTCTACCCCAAGTGCCTTGAAAACCGCATCCACCGGATCGGAATAGAAGCTGGTTTGGAATTTTGCAAATAATTCACCTGGTACAGTTGGAATATCGGTAACGCTGGACATCGGCAATAGTATTCGCTTTACGCCAGCATCAAAGGCAACCTGCAAACTCTCTGCCAGGCTCCTAACTTGGACAATGGTCCCACCCAAGCTCATATTACCCATTACTGCCATTTGAGACTGAACTGGCTTTCCCAAAGCCGCTGAACATAGAGCTACAAAGCTGGCCAGCGTAAGCGCATCGGGAGTTCCTGTATTCTGGAGCTCCAGTAGATGTAGGTGAAAATCACGCTCACTGGGTTTGATCGACGCACTCACACGGGAAGCATGGGCTTTAAAGTAATCGAAAGCCACTTTAACGGATTCTTTCGACCCCGGGCCGGATATGGACAGCTTGCCTGCCCCGCTCATGGATTGAATTTCCAGCCGATAAGCGCCGGGGATGCCTGTGTCGCCCATGCTGATGGTGTGCAGTGTGCCGGGGCTGAGCTGTCCTTCTGGAATTAACGCGCCTCCAGATTGTTCCGGAACCGTGATAAAGCGCTCCTGCTTGTCTTCCAGATCAATGTAGCTAAAATGTACATCGTAGAATTCCATGCCGCCGATTTTCTTGAGTTGCTCCTTCATGCGGCGGCGGGTTTCCAAGGCATATTCCAAGCATTTTCGCACTGTCTCCTTTTCATATTCGCCATGAGGGCAAACCAATTTTAACAGCCCTGAAACTGTCCGGCGCACAGCGATGGTATCACGCTGGTTCAGGTTGTTGCCGAGCTTGAACCACTTATCGATGACGTCGGCAAAGTTATATTTACGCATCTCGCGCAAGTACTCGGCTAAGTAATCGACGATCATCCCATACTGATTAGTGAAGAATTCCGGCCGCATCTTTGGAATTTCCCATCCCGGCACGTAGGCATGGAAACGATCGAAGAACGCCGAGTCAATCATCACCTCCGGAAATGGCGCCAGTAGATGTGAAGTTTTCACCAGCGATTCCACACTCTGATTAATATTGCCGATGAACACCATCGAGGCGTTTGCATTAATCGATTCACGGCCTCGGCTGAACGAACCGGAAGCCATATAGTCCTTCATGATCTGAACGCCGTCATGATCCTTGAAGTTGATGCCCGCCACCTCATCAAAGGCAACCACATCCCACAGCCCAACCAGCCCCACCTTACGGGCCGCCATATTGTAGAACAGATTGGCAACTGTCGTCTGACCGCCGGAAATTAGAATACTGTTGGGGCTTATTTCCTTGTAAATATGGCTCTTACCGGTACCGCGCGGTCCTAACTCGCAGAAATTATAGTTGTTCTCCACTAGGGGAATCATTCGCGCCAGAAGGTGCCACTTAACCCGCTCTTTGAAGCAAGACGGCTCCATGCCGATGGAACGGATCAATGCATCAATCCACTGTTCCTCGGTCAATGCACGTCGGCCATCGAAAAGCCCCTGCATGTCCATGTTTGGCATCTGGATGGGCTTCAAGTCAGTCACTGTAAACGGTGACCCTTTCTGGTTCTCCTCAAACTGATACTGAAGCGTAACAATGCACCAGATGCCACCAACCAGCAGTTTCTCAAACTGGCGCACAAAGCTATCCGACAATTCGGCGTTCTTTACTCCCAGATTAGATAGCAGCGCCTCATACACATCCCGCTTTTCATTGAGTTTGACTGTCACCTTGTCGATGACCTTGTAGCTGCCGCTCTCACGGATCTTGGATTTAACCTTCTCCGCTTCATCGGGACGCACATAGTTCTCAGCCAGGATGCGCTTCACATTCGTCATGCCAGACTGAATTGTCGCTTCGTCATCAGAGGCGCAGTACATCCCCAGCAAATATTCAAGGACATAAACAGGAACGTTGGCACCCTCCTTGATTAGCTTGGTCAAATCCTTGCGGACAACTTTGCCTCCGAAATGCTTATTCAGCATGTCATCCAGGCTCATGCCTTCAACTTGGCTTTGGGGTTCAGTCGGGTTCTGCATAGCATCATCCATTGGAATCGTCTTTAAAAATCATTGCCAAATGAGACATCTATCTTGAGTGGCACACGGATAATCTCAACCTTGGTCTGCGCATCGCGTGCAATCAGGAAATAATCTTTGGCGCGGTCATGCGCCCCCGAAACAATAGTCAGCATCACCGAACGTTTCCGCTCATCCATTAACTGCGACGTGCTATCAAAGGTCAAGGTCTGCTCGTCGCTGATGAGCGTTTGCCCGTCGCGCAAACTGATTAGCACGGTTCGCGGCAACACTCGTTCAGAGACCGCATCCGTCTGAATAAACTCGAAGCGTTGTTTGTTCGTGACCACCTTGTTCGATGCCCCCAACAAGGTAAATTCCACAAGCCGTGTCTTGGCCTTGTCCGACTCACTGACCCGCACAGTAATCAGCGGCACAACGATCTCCTGGGGCATTGCGCTGCCATGCACAAATCGCGCCCCACCCGCAAAATGAAAACGCGCCGCACCCTTGGGCACCCAAAAATCCACGCTACCCGCCTCATCCGTACCAGCGGTAATCGCGGTGTTGCCAGACCAGGCCTTGGCAGTCTTTCCAATATTCTGCCCGAGCAAATAGCGCTTCTTGGCCTTCAGCATTCCTTCCGGCTTTTCATCCAAAGCGGACTTGTCGGCCACATCCAAGGCAGACTCCTGATACATAAAGCCGTGATCCGCTGTAATCAGCACCACCGAACCATTCAGGCTGTTGATGATGAAGCTGCACAATTGAGAAAGCTCAGTCAACGTATCCGCTACCGCCTCAAAGGTCTTGGTTTCTGAGGCCTGTTTGTCGCCGATCATATCAATGCGGTCGTGATAGACATAAACCAGGCTATGGTCACGAACCAACTCGCGGCCTTTATCCTTGCCTAACGCCAGCAGCTCTTCCGCCTTGATGGCGATGCCGCCGAAACGCCCAAGTTGCGCGCTGCGCTGCTCAATAGTGGCGGTTGGCTGACCATCCGCCATCACATCCAAATTGGCATTCAATTTATAAGCGAGCGTGTCATGCGGCAACAGCGCCGCCATCCCCAAAGTCGTGTAGCTCGGCAATACGCCCAGCATCGAAGCCAGTGATGCCTTGAGGCGGTTGCGGCTGTTCATCTCGCGTACCAATTCCTCAGCCGCCTCGAAGCGGAAGGCATCGGAAATCACCACAAACACCCGTTTGGTAATCCCGCCCTGAAACAACGGCTTGACCTGCTGCGCATAGAAATCCTGCTGACAGGGCAGGCCAGGCATCTTCCAGCTTGCCAGCAAGCCCTGCTCGCCCTCCAGCACCTTGCTCCAGGCGGAGGACAGTTGCGGGATGAACCAGCCCGAATAAGCATCCTCGATACGTTCGCGCAGCTCGTGCAACAACGCCCAACCGGTCGGCTCCACTGCATCGGCGGCATGATGGAAGTGCCGGTAGAACTGGTCGAAGCGGAACAAATCAGACTGATAGGCATTTAGCGCAACCGCTGCATCGGCAAAGCTGAAACCGCTCGCGTACTGCGCTTTCAGCTCGAAAAAATCGGCAGCCGCTTCCAGCGCATCGTAACAAGCCACCATCGCACGGGTCGTATCGCTGGCTTGCGCCAGTAAACGGTTCGCCCAATATCCGTCGCGACGGCGCGCCATCAAGGCGCGCACCGCTTCCATGTTGGCTCCGGCCCCGGCAATGATGCGATCCTTCAAATCATGGATGATGCGCCGCTCTACCACCTCGAACGTCATCGAATCCGTCAGACTCTCCGCCGTCATGCCCGACAGCAACCCTAATAAATTGAGTTCCCCGGCAACGGCCTTGGATAGCGCGTTGTAATTGGCAAAATGCGCCATGTCGGAACGCCAGCGTGCGGAAAAAACCGAAGCATTCGCCGCCTTGGCCTTGTCAGCAAGAGTGAAGTGGCTCAAAGCTTCCGGCAGATTGTCCGGACATGATCGCGCGAAATCGGTCACAAAAATACGCAACATCAAATCGCGCACCGTCGGCTGAGCCTCGTCATAGCCCAACTCATTTTTAACCAACACCCAGAATGCCTGATCCAGCTCGTTGGTGATTATTTCCTGCCACACCTTGGCATCGGCATCGAGGTTCGCCTCGCCATCAACCACCAAATTACCGAACAAGCGCAACAGAATGGAGAACAAGTCCGGCTGATCTGCCCGCGCCAGTACACCCAGCATCTTGCGATCCAGGGTTTCCGCGTCATCCGCCGACGACACCCAACGCTTCAGCCGCTCCAGCCGCTCCTTGGCGCGCAGAAATTTTGCGCGCTGCTTGAGATGCGCGCGCAATGTCTGCGAGGCCAGCCCCAAGTCCTCCAACAGAATGGAGGCCGCATCGGCACGGAAAGTCTTGCTGCGTAGGCGAATATCCAGCAGCCAGTCCTGCGCAAGCTCCGGCTCGGATTTGTTGCTGTAGAGCAGCCACTTCTTTCTGGGCGCACGCTCGATGTTCAGTTTCACCTGAAGTGCGGGCATGGTATCAATGCGCACCAGTTGCACGTCCTGCAAGGGCAGGCCATCCATCGAAGTGGAGAACTCCGCGTCCACGTCATGCCAAAACACGACGGTGTTGTTGACATACAGGGCGGCGAGTGAATCAACAATGCGACTTTGACTCATTCTGGTTTCCCCTCGTCCGCGTCCTCATCACCCATTTCATCACCCTGCAATTCCGCCTCGATCTGCTCGATACTTGGCAGATAACGAGCCAGGTCTTCCGGCAATTCCAACTTGTATTCCGCGATGCCTATTGGCTGGGTCATGCCCCGCAAGGCATATTCAGCAACAATGCGGTGCTGCTGCTTGCACAGCAACAAGCCGATAGTTGGCTTGTCGTCCTCGTTCTTCAGATGCTCATCCACCAGCGTAACGTAGAAATTGAGCTGCCCGGCATGTTCCGGTTTGAAGGAGCCACCCTTGAGTTCCACCACCAAAAATCGATGCAGTCGGTAGTTGTAAAACAGCAGGTCGATGTAAAAATTCTCATCCGCCACCTCCACATGCACCTGACGCCCAGCGAAGGCGAAGCCCTCGCCCAGTTCCATCAGCAGCTTGGTGACATGGCGCACCATGGCGCCTTCAATGTCTCGTTCCAATGCCTCATTCGAGACACCGAGGAAATCGAAAAGATACGGGTCTTTCAGGGTCTGCTGGGCCAGTTCTGAGTCGGGCGAAGGCAAGCGTTGCTCGAAATTGGTTACCGCGTTGCCGGAACGTAAGTGCAGCGCTGTGGAAATGTGATGCCACATCACATTGCGCGACCAGCCATGCTCGATTGCCTTGGCGGCATACCATTCCCGTTCCTCGCGTGTCTTCAGCTTGGTAAGCAACAGCAGGTTTTGCCCCCAGGGCAATTGTGCAACAACCTGTTGCACAAATTCAGAATCCGGCCACTCCTCGGCAAAACTGCGCATGTACATCAGGTTGCGCCGGGAAAAACCCTTCATGTCGGGGAAAGCAGCGGTGAGATCACGTGCAAGTTGATCGATGACCTTGGCGCCCCAGCCCTGGGCTTGCTGGCGTTCAAGGATGTCGCGGCCGATGTGCCAGTAGAGCAGAACCAGTTCGCGATTGACGGAAAGGGTGGCACGCTGCTGGGCGGACTGGATACGCTGCTTGAGACTGGCAAGCCAGGAATTGTAGCCTTCTGGTGCAACGTTACTCATGATCAACACCTGTAGTGATTTGAGTCATTAACCAAGCATCAATTTCTGTGTAGGCTGCCAATGCTTGCTTCTTGAAATTCTCATATACATCCTTTGAAATCGCCTCACCAGAATGCGCAATGGAGTTTCGCTTTTTACGGAATTTCTTCTCGGTCATGGCGTTAGCGATCTGAAATTTGCCAGATGAATCGCCCCGGGTTTTCCGGAGACTGTTTGGTCTGAGTCAAGCTGCATCAGCTGACTCTTCCTGTTGGCGATGATACGCCTTTTCAAATTCTGCCGGTGGGACATATCCGATTGCATCCAGCAGTCTTCGATTGTTGAACCAATCCA
>CAMDAX010000100.1 GCA_945888885.1 Nitrosovibrio sp. Nv4
TATCAACTCAACACAGTAAAAGAAGAAACTATTTTTTAGCTTTTATGTCTCGTTCCTTTTTTAGGTGAGCAATTTTTGCAATTTTCATCGCAAGCTCAAATTCTTCGCCACTCTCGTTAGCATTCAATAATCTTGCTGTCTCAATGAACCGATCCGACTGCTCTTTGTCGTCCGGTTTAGGCATTGGTTTTTTTGGCATTTATTTTCCTCTTTCTATTATTTTCCTCGTTAAGGAGCCGGGTTATAAGTCAACCGTCTGCCCTTTACACCAAGCAGCAATTTTTCAGCGCGTTCGGTGTCATTGGTACCATTAGCCATTCGGTTGTTATACCGGAAATCAAATTCCGCAAGGTAGCGGTTTAGATGATTATGTCCACAGTGCTGATAAACGCCCTTCATCCCGCGCTTAAAGATCGAGAAGAATCCTTCGATGGTGTTGGTATGCACGTTACCTCGCACGTATTCTTCCGCCGAGTGATTGACAGATTCATGGCTGGCAAACGCTTTGCCAAGTTTGATGTATTGCTTGGCATCGTCAGTCATCAGCTTCGCTTTCTTGGAAACGTGCGCCAAAAGTTTTTTCTTGAGAGTATCGGCAGTAACATTAGGCACATGGAAGCTACGCACGCTACCCTTGCGCTCGACCAGAGAGAACACGGCATTTTTATGCCCGTGGCCACGGCGGACTTTGGTGCCGGGTTTGCGACCGATGTAGGTTTCATCCGCCTCAACAACGTTACCACCTTTACCAAGGAAACCTTTGTCGTTCCCTTTCATCGCTTCGCGGATGCGGTGAGACATAAACCACGCACTTTTGAGAGTGATTCCGAGGGTACGGTGCAACTGATTAGAGCTAATGCCCTTCTTGCTGGAAGAAATCAAAAAGATAGCTTGCAGCCACAAGCGCAGCGGGATATGGCTGGATTCAAAGATGGTTCCTACCTTAACGGTAAAAGGTTTACGGCAGTCATAGCACTTGTAAACACCTATGCGAGTACTTTTACCACCCATCTTGCCGATGCGTCCCACTCCGCCGCAATGAGGGCATACAGCGCCATTAGGCCATATACGCGCTTCGATGAAATTGTATGCGGCTTCTTCGTTATGAAAGTGTGCTTGGGAAAGAATAGACATGACTGGCTCCTTAATATGAAGCCAGTATGAACTAAAATAGTGGGTACGTAAAGTATAATATCGCCAAACTAAACGCTATAGAGCGATACCTTGCGCCAAGGGGTTACTTACTGTCAAGTCACCATGTGCAACACTCACAGCTTACAGCAGTTATTTCATCGGGATGTGATATTTATATGACTGGGCATGAGCGGAATGGACTATTCCGGGGAACACATGCCTCTTGCTTGTCAAACAGCGTGCGAAACTTTCCAGATTAGGGGTGGAAACAGCGTCCAATAGTTTCCACCTCGGTATGTAACCATTCGATGTTTTAGCCGGAGGTACTTGGAGTGTTTTACATGGACATCATTTACGAGATTCGTAGGCGACATTTAGTACAGGGATCAAAGGCGCTGAATTTATCGCGCCTGACTGAACTGCTCGCGCAGGTTCTTCACGGTGTTGGGCTCGCCGCGAACTCGGAAGAAGGTGCCCTCACTGTCTGAGTATTCCTCCAGTACCTGACAGCTTGCGTAGATTTCTCCGCGCAGTTGCTGTGCTGACCAAGGGAGGAAAAGTTCGGCCTCAACCAGATTCTGCTGGAAAAACGCGATGATCGTCTGGCGGAGTTTCGCGACATCGTCAGGGCGGTGTGCACTCATCACGACGCAATCCGGGTATTGTGTCCGCAAGGCCGCTTCGCGTTCAGCTTGCGCTGCTGCATCGCCGACGTGGTCGATCTTGTTGAAGACGCGAATGCACGGCACGACATTCGCGCCGATCTCCTCAAGTACTTTGTCGGTGACCTCAATCTGGCGCTCAAATCCGGAGTCACTTGCATCGATGACGTGGAGCAGCAGTGATGCATCAAGCGCCTCGTCCAGCGTTGATTTGAATGAGGCGACGAGTCCGTGCGGCAGGTTCTTTATGAAACCGACTGTGTCACTGACGAGCACGCGTGGCACGCTCTCTGGGTGAAGGGCACGCACTGTGGTATCAAGCGTAGCGAAGAGTTTATTTGCGACCAGCACTTCACTTCCCGTGAGAGCGCGCATCAAGGTGGACTTGCCGGCGTTCGTATAACCGACGAGCGCCACGCCAGCGAATCCTTGACGCTCTTGCCGCCGCGCACGCTGCGTCTTGCGCTCGACGTCCATCGCGACGATTTCCTGTTGAAGTTCGGCGATCCGGTCACGGATCTTGCGTCGATCCAATTCGGTATGCGATTCGCCGCCTCCCCGGCCACCGACGCCGCTACGCTGCCGCCCTTGTGGGCCAGCAAGCTTCGCCGCTTCACGCAGACGCGGTGCCATGTAGCCGAGGCGCGCGATTTCTACCTGGGCGCGTGCTGCGCGAGAACGGGCATTACGGTGAAAGATTTCGAGGATGACCATCGTGCGATCCATCACCTTGCAGCCAATCTCCTTTTCCAGGTTACGCGCCTGCGATGGTGAGATCTCGTGGTCGACCAGGATGACGTCGATGTCACGGTCATCAGGGTTGGCGACGACTTCCTCAAATTCGGCAGGTTCGTTATTCACGAAGCTGCATATTTCCTGCCGCTTACCGGCGCCAAGGTACGCGGTTATGTCGAAGCCTGAACGTTTCTGTACGAATGTTCGGACGACTTCATACCCCAGTGTTTTCGCGAGTTCGCGCAGCTCGCTCAGCGACGCCTCGAACTCGTTATCGCTCACGCCCGGCAGCTGTACGGCCGCTACGACGGCGTACTTGAATTTCTCTTCAACTTCTCTTTGCATTAGGAGATTGCATATCTTGAGTGGGTGAATTCAGATAGTACCTGCAAATGCAATAACCGTCAGCGCAGAAAACCAGCCAATTGGTGGAATTGCAGCGAGAGCATCGCTGAGTGTTACCTGAAGGAGAGAGCGGGATGGTGGTCGTACCAGTCTATCAAACACCGCGCCATCATTGGCGCGCTTCATTTCCTGTCCCGTAAAACCCTGAAACCTTCGGCAGATGACATCGCAATACCTCGGATTCATCTCGATCAATCGTGTCTGACGCCCCCAATTTCTCGGCGGCGATCAGCAGCGAGGCGACCCCCGCTCCTCCTGCTCCTCTCACAGTATCGGCGGATTATCAGATACGGTTAATACCCAACCGCTTGTATCGAGATTATTCATTATTGCGCATGTTATTCGTCTCTTGTAACGTTGCAGAATTTCAATCGAGGCTAAAATGGGGATGTCGAGATGACGACCTTGCCCGAGCCTGGGTTTCTGACCGCAGGGGTGGTGCTGTATCGGGAGGACAAGCTGGATGAGGCCGAATACAGTTTCAAGAAGCTGCTGCACCACATCCCTGACCATGCGGCGGCCAACTTCATGGTCGGCCTGATCTATCTACGCAAGGGCCACCTGAAGGAAGGGATTGAGTTGATGGAAAAAGGCTTCAAGCTATGCCCATAGAACAAGAGCTGGCGCAAGGATATGATTCAGGCATACGAGCTGGCGGGTGAGCCGGACAAGGCCGAGAAATTGAAACGCAAGCAGCGCAGCGTTGCAGAAACCCCGGGGATAGCCGATGATGACGTGCAGGAGAATGCGAATGCGCTGCCGAATGCGCTGACTCTTGGACTGGGACTGACGAAAACCAATATCGACTATCTTTTTAATGAATGACACTCCGTCACAGCGGATAACCAATCTCCCTGCACAGGCATTTGACGTCGACCAGGCAGCACGCAGTGGACTGAAAGGTCATGCCCCCAAATGCTTGTGGCTTACCGGCCTGCCGGGGGCAGGTAAATCGACACTCGCGAATTTGCTTGAACAGCGGCTGCACGCCGAGGGGCGCCACACTTATCTGCTCGACGGTGACAATGTCCGTCAAGGCTTGTGTCGCGACCTTGATTTTAGCGGGGCTGGGCGGGTGGAGAATATCCGCCGTGTCGCGGAAGTGGCGCGGCTGATGACCGATGCCGGTTTGATCGTGCTGGTGTCATTCATCAGCCCGTTCCGGTTTGAGCGAGACTTTGCCCGCTCCCTGTTCGCGCCGGGCGAGTTCTACGAAATCTTTGTTGATGCGCCCCTCACGGAGTGCGAGCGGCGTGACCCGAAGGGCCTGTATGCCAGAGCGCGGCGCGGTGAGCTGAAGGACTTCACCGGCATCGACAGCGCGTATGAGCCGCCGGAATTTCCCGAGATGCATATAGACACCAGTCATCTGGCGCCAGAGCAGGCGGTAGAGATGATTATTAGCAGGCTCTGAGTTATCCAAAGGAATCCGCATGAACCCACGCAGGTACACGGGAGCAGGTAAAAAAGACCAACCGATATGAGGTCACACGCCGATATCCTCGGCCCAAAGTGATGGATGGTTTTCTACAAACTCGCGCATGAGTTCGATGCAGGTCGAGTCCTGGATGACCTGGATCTGAACGCCGTGGGTTGAGAGCCACTGTTCCTCTCCCATGAAGGACTGGTTCTCGCCGACAACGACTCGTGGGATGCTGTAGAGCAGGATCGCGCCGCTGCACATGGCGCATGGTGAAAGCGTTGTGTAGAGAGTGCATTCACGGTAAAACGCGGCGGATCGGCGTCCGGTATTTTCAAGCGCATCCATTTCACCGTGAAGAATGACACTGTCCTTCTGCACGCGGCGGTTGTGACCACGACCGACGATAGCGCCGGAATGCACGAGGACGGAGCCGATAGGAATACCACCCTCGGACAGACCGAGCCTGGCCTCTTCGATTGCTGCGTACAGGAACGGATCCATGGCGTTCATCCCCAAAGGTTATGGTCAAATTTGAAACGTGGGCCACACTACACATCATTCGATCATCATACCCAGGTTTGCGGGTGACAGCTGGCGGCTTATTCTTTCGGGTACATCCCTGATCCGACGATATAGGTATCCTTACCTGATTGAACTCTCCGCACGAAGGTCTGTTTAAGCGCGGGCGTATTCTGTCCAGGCTTGTACCAGTAGAGGTCCAGCCAGGCGCTACCATCTCTCATTGCAGCGGCGATTTCGTCCCGAACTATCGCCTTTCCCGTCAGATCCCTCAGGCCGATGAGATTCTTTCCTTCCAGGCTGGGTTGAGCCGGATTCACCAGCTCGGTGCCATCCGGGCTGTCGACGAATATGTAGGTGTCCATAAAAACAAAAGGACCCGTTTTGTCGCGCAACTGGCCGAAGGCTTCCTTTCCCTGCTCTGCAACCAGGATAGCAGCACGGTTTACAACATCCTCTATAAAGGCTCTATCCATCTGCATGTTGTAGATACCGCAGCCGATGATGTGCTGTTTTCCCGAAGGAAAAGTCACCCGCTTTGCAAACGTGGACTTCCAGATCGGGAAGATATTCCCGGGCTCGGGATACATGTAGTGAACCCATCTCTCACCCGAAGGAGTTTCAGCCGTATCGAGGATCATTTTGCCGATGGGTTTTCCCAGAACATCCTTCATGCCACGCACATTCTCCTTCTCGCTGACTGGGTTCGCAGCATGGAAAACCCTGGTTCCATCCATTGTCCAGACAAAGAAATAGACATCGTTATGGAACCATTTGGATCCCTGCTTGCGAAACTCGGCATAAGCTTTCTCACCACGTTTTTCGAAGAGTTCTGCCCCATCTCGGACAAGGGTCATCAGTTCCGTAGCAGTCATCTTATTGGTGACCGGAACAGCTTTAGGAGCATCGGCAAGATAGACGCCGCTACCCACCAGTACCCATTGGTCGCCCATCTTTGCCTTGCTCACATAAGCAGACTTCTGCATCGGAGTGCTGTCGCCCGGCTTGGGCCACATATAGTCGACCCAGCCGGAACCGCTGGTTTTTACCACCTCGAACATCTCATGGATCAAATGCTTGCCTTGAGTATCCTTCAGGTCTAAAAGATTGCGTCCCTCCAGGTTCGGGAAGGCGGGATTGACGAGATCGATGCCATTCATATCGAACACGAAAATATACGCATCCTTTGCGATGAATGAATCTGCCGGATCATGGAACAGCGTAAAAGCCGCCGTGCCATTCTTCTCGATCTGTCCGACGGCATTTTTTACCGCATCCACGACAAAGGTCCGTTCCATCCGGTCGTTATACGTGCCGCTACCGACAACGTAGCTGCTGCCGGACGGCGCGGTTACCAGTCGGACGTAGCTGCTTTTCCATCGGGGAAGAAGCCCGCCTGGAACAGGCCACTCGTAGTGGTACCAGCCTTCCGGTTTTCCGGGAGACATCATCGCGGCATCAATGAGTCCGCGGACGATGGGTTTCCCGTTGACGTCCTTCAAGTCCATCTGATTCTTGCCCTCCATCACCGGATCGAGATGAACCACCATGTTCCCCTTGGGATCTAGCACAAAGATATAGGATTCTCCTTGGCGCCAGCGGCTGCTGGGGATACGAAAATCGCTAAATGCCGCCTCTCCTTTGGTGCGGACAAACTCTGTTGCGTCTCTGACCAAAGCAACGAGATCGCGAGTGTCCTCATACTGATAGGACTGATCTACATTGGCGGCGACGGTCTGCGCGTTGCCATTGAATGCCTGGAGAAGGATCAGAGCCGCAACTAGCGGGACTAAGTTTGAGATGGAAACTGCTCTTTGTGCGAACATTGACAGGTCTTCCTTGTGTGGGATGGGTAAAAATAAACTGGCATAATTGCTTTTCGGGAAGGATATGCGTTGCTGGTTCCTAGCATCCCTATGCTTTTTATTGATAGAGCAGATTCGTCGGATATTCAAGATGATGTCTTTCCCCCAGCCAATTCCCTCTGCCTACCAATTCTCCAATCAAACCGCGTTGATTGGTCCGCATGTAATCTATTGAATTAACGATGAATATAAATTTTAAGATGCGGACTTCATCCAGTGCGGCGAGTCGAGGCACCAGAGAATAATGGAACGGAGAGAGAAAATCGTGACCAAAACGTGATGAAATGCAGGGAATTGAAGTCCGCAGGAATCCTCATGAACCTGCGCAGGCACGCGGGAGTAGGTAAAAAAAGACCAACCGGATAAGTGGTTGGTCTTTTCTCATTGGTGGTGGTGTGGCAACCTGCACCAAAACAAGCTATATCAACACATTTGGAGTAGTGCGAGCTGATGCGGAAAGGTGCGGAATCCAGTCCTTACTGGCTGCAGTCGTATCAGTTCTCATCTGTCATCGGCATTAGCCACGCGCTTCAGATTTGGCGCCAGTTCGATTCGGAAACGCCTCAATCGAACCCGTGTTCGCAAATGAGCCATTTCAGCGAAGCTCGTACCAGACACCCCGTCCGCTACCGTGCTGATTCAGGTGGCCGCGTTCGGCCAGGGTACGAAAGTGCTGTTTGAGCGTATTGCGGCTTACACCGGTCAGTTTGATTGCCTCGCCGATGGTGACACGACCATGCTCGCGGGCAAACTCGACGATTTGCAGTGAAAGTTCCGGCAAGGTTGCCAGCACAAGTTTTTCG
>CAMDAX010000101.1 GCA_945888885.1 Nitrosovibrio sp. Nv4
CCGCTCGTTTTTTAATTTAACACCATGACACATAATAATTTTTTGCAGTATTTGGCCTTCATCCTCTGGGTGAATTCGCTACCGGGCAGATTGCACGGTTTTTGCGGCACATGGCTGCGTTGCAACTTCTTGGAATGGAACGACCATTCCGCGTCGTCGCGCCTTGCCCTGCACCCCAAAAACCGTGCACTCTACCCCGTCCAACTGCCGGGTTTAGGATGAACGGATCTTTTATTTGCGGTGATATCGGCGGCACCAAGACCGCATTACGGGCAATGCAATTGAAGGATGGTGCGCCGCAGGTGCGTTACGAGTTGCAGTACGATAGCAAGGCATATGCCAGTTTTTCAGATGTCCTCAGGGATTTTCTGGCCAGAGCTGGAATAAACCATGTGGATTGTAATCCAGCGACTGCCTGTCTTGCTGTAGCAGGGCCAATAATGGCACAGCGGGCCAAGCTCACCAATCTGCCGTGGTTGATGGATGCCACCGACATCACAACGGAATTTTCCATCCCCAGCGTGAAACTCATCAATGATTTTGAGGCCGTGGCACTGGGTATAGAAGCCTTATCCGAGAGTGATCTGGTAACGTTGCAACCAGGAAAGCCGCAAACTCAAGGGATGCGTGTGGCGCTGGGTGCTGGTACCGGCATGGGTGTGGCGTGGCTCACCTGGCAGGGAGGACGTTATCTGCCATTGCCTACTGAGGCAGGTCATATGGATTTTGCCCCTGCTAATGAACTGCAGGCTGGTCTGCTCAAATATCTACGGAAAGAATTTGGCCATGTATCGATTGAACGGGTGATATCCGGACCCGGTCTGACAAACATATTTAATTTTCTGCAAGCAAGTCCAGGTGCAGATTCTGGACTGATAAGAACAGATATAGACAGCGATGGTGCAGCACAGGTAACTGATCTCGCATTGAACCGCAAACATCCCATTGCAGCAAAGGCGCTTGATCTATTTGTTGAAATCTATGGTGCCTATGCCGGGAATCTGGCACTGGCGGGACTAAGTCGTGGCGGCGTGTATGTGGCCGGCGGCATAGCGCCAAAAATTATCGACAAACTCAGGGAAGGCGGTTTCGTGCAAGCCTTCTGCAGCAAGGGACGCTATTCCGCAATGATGGGCGAAATTCCAGTGCGTGTAGTGATGAATCAAAAAGTTGGGCTACTGGGTGCTGCAGAAGAAGCACAGCGCATGCTGAGTTCATAAAAACCGGGTAATTCCAATTCCAGTTCTAAAGTGAAACAAGGCGATGATGAACAGATGCCGCAGACAATACATTCACCAAGAGCACCTCTAAAAATCCAAATTTCATCACAATACTTCGTTACTCACAAAAAATATTTCCTTACAAATCCATCATATGCCGTGTCTATATTTTTTGTTCCTGCATTGCCTTGCTTAGAATTTTGAATTTTTGGAGGTGCCCATAACACATGGAGCCATGTCCTGAAACTTGCCTCAACTTCTCCAACCATCCTCCCCACCTGATGCGTCAGTTCATACACTCAGCGCCTCTTCTGCCGACGTATATTTGAGCTTCAAAGCATCTGCCACAGCCTTATAGGTGACTTGTCCAGCGTGGATATTGAGACCGTTCATAAGATGAGGATCATCAATGCAAGCCTGCTTGATGCCCTTGTTGGCCAGCGCCATCGCAAAAGGTAGAGTGGCGTTATTGAGTGCAAAAGTCGAAGTACGCGCAACTGAGCCCGGCATATTCGCGACACAGTAATGCGTGACACCATCCACCACATAGACTGGATCAGCATGGGTAGTGGCACGACTAGTCTCGAAACAACCTCCTTGATCGATGGCGATATCGATCACGACCGAACCGGGACGCATCCGCTTGATCATCTTGCGGGTAACCAGCTTAGGGGCTGTGGCTCCCGGCACGAGCACCGCGCCGATCACCAGATCCGCGTTGACCACATATTGCTCGATTGAATCCACCGTCGAATAGATGGTATTGAGGCCGGCACCGAACAGCTCATCCAATGCACGCAACCGGTCTGGGTTCTTGTCGATGACGGTGACGTTGGCTTCCATACCAAGTGCAATGCGTACCGCATGAGTACCTGCAATACCACCACCGATGACGACTACATTGGCCGCTTTCACGCCTGGCACACCACCGATCAGAATGCCTGCACCACCTTGGGCCTTTTCCAGGTAATGTGCGCCGATCTGCACTGACATGCGGCCAGCAACCTCAGACATCGGCGCCAGCAGTGGCAGTCCGCCGCGAGCATTGGTCACGGTTTCATAGGCAATAGCACTGCAACCAGACCTGATCAGGCCTTCGGTCTGCTCCAAATCAGAGGCCAGATGCAAATAAGTGTAGAGCATCTGTTGCTGATGCAGCATCTTGCACTCGTCTGGCTGCGGCTCCTTTACCTTCACGATCAAATCAGCCACAGCAAATATTTTAGCTGCATTCCTGGCGATGGCCGCACCTGCTGACTTGTAATCTGCGTCGTTCAGGCCTATGCCCGCGCCCGCTTTGGTCTCGACCAGAACCTTGTGGCCTTGATAAATTAATTCGCGTACCGAGGATGGTGTCAAACCCACGCGATATTCATGATTCACAATTTCTTTTGGTACGCCGATTAACATAATTTTGCTCCAGATCTAAAGTTATGCCGAATATTTAACTGGCGCAATGGATGAAAGTGACCCCCCATTAATCTGGGCAGGTTTTCATAGTAGAACTCATCCGGGGTTATTCGGTCAAGGCGTTGGGTGCAGTCTGATCCAAGTCCACGGCAAAGTTGCTATGAGCATGCCTCTTCCATGCAATCTTAATCAGGTGTGTGGTGAAATCGGTTACAGAGAAATATGCCATTTAGTAAAATACACTCAATGAGTTACATGCATTTAGACTCGAATCTCCGGACACTGCCGACAAAATATATTAAAATGTTACTGGATTTCAAACCGTTTCACAGAAGATCTCATCCTTTTCATAAAGGCCAACATGAAGAAACTTGTTCTCCTACGGCATGGAGAAAGTACCTGGAACGAGGAAAATCGCTTTACCGGTTGGACAGATGTGGATTTATCGCAGAAAGGCTTGGAAGAGGCCAGGAATTCCGGTAGATTATTGCGAGAAAATGGATTCGTATTTGATGTTGCCTATACGTCGGTATTGAAACGCGCCATACGCACTTTATGGATCGCGCTGGATGAAATGGATCAGATGTGGATCCCGGTCAATCTTTCCTGGCGACTGAACGAACGGCACTATGGCGCGTTACAAGGTCTTAATAAAGCCGAAACAGCAACCATATATGGCGATGAGCAAGTGCTGATCTGGCGCCGCAGCTACGATACCCGCCCGCCTGCGCTGGCTGCCGATGATGTTCGTTATCCCGGCTTTGATCCCCGCTACCGGAATTTGTCCAAACAAGATATCCCCCTGACTGAGTGTCTCAAGGATACTGTGACAAGATTTCTTCCTTACTGGAGCGAAACCATCGCTCCAGTGGTACGATCCGGGCAACGGACTATCATTACCGCCCATGGCAACTCACTACGAGCACTCGTTAAGTATCTCGATAATATTTCCGATCAGGATATCCTGGAACTCAATATTCCCACTGGCATACCGCTGGTATACGAACTTGATGACGATCTGAAACCTATTCGAAATTACTACCTGGGTGACCAAGTGGAAATTGAAAAAGCCAGGGAGGCCGTAGCAAACCAGGGCAAAGCGAAGGCATAGTGAGGGGCAACCCGGACATATGATTTTTTTCCGGCGAAAGCACGATTGAAAACATTGGTGTATATCCGTGTCAATTTACGGCCAAAGGCACTTTTAAAATTTATTTTGCCCTGTGTTCTGGTGTTATCGTATCCGCTCCATGCCACCCCCAAGGCCAATCAGGAAGATCTGAAGCAGTTGCGGCACCGCATTGAGGCATTGCAGAAAGAACTGGTCAGCAATGAAGAATCACGATCAGAGGCAGCAGATGCGTTACGTGAATCAGAGCAAGCCATCAGTAATGCCAGTCGCAAGCTGACTGAGCTTGCACAAGAACAGCATACAGCCAATAACATACTTAGCCACCTGCAAACCCAATCCAGACAAGTCAAAAGCAATATCGAAATGCAGCAGTTGCAGTTAGGAGATCTGCTCTACCGGCAATACATTGGCGGACAACAGGAATATTTTCGGCTATTGCTCAATCAGCAGGATCCCAACCAGATTGCACGAGAGCTACATTATTATAGTTACATCACCCGTGCACGTGCAGAAGATATCAATACACTACGCGCCAACCTTGAACAACTTGATGCGCTCACCCGAGAGAGCCGCAATAAAAGTTTAGAAATTGCTGCAATTCAAACCGAACAGGCCAAACAGAAAAAACACTTGGAACAAGGAAAAGCCGAGCATAAAAAGCTACTTACGCGCATCTCTCTGCAGGTTGAGCAGCAACGGCGCGAAATCAGTAAGCTCAAGCGCGACGAGGAGCGCCTCTCCCGTCTGGTAGAAAGAATCGGCAGATTGCTCGCGCAAAAAAAACGCACTGAGCCCTTAAGCAACAGCAGATTGCCCGATGCATCAACGGATGGAAATCCGTTTGCGGCACTCAAGGGTCGCTTGAGTCTGCCAGTACGCGGGGAACTTACCAACCGCTTTGGTAGTCCACGTTCTGGTGGCAGCATGACGTGGAAAGGATTGCTCATCCGCTCACCTAACGGTGAAGAGGTTAAAGCCATTGCTGGTGGTCGCGTGGTATTTGCCGACTGGCTAAGAGGATTCGGCAATCTTATGATAGTGGATCATGGCGGCAGTTACATGAGTCTTTATGGTAATAACGAGATCCTCTACAAACAAGTCGGTGATACCATACGAAGTGGTGACACCATTGCTACTGTGGGAAACAGCGGCGGCAATGCGGATTCCGGTTTATACTTTGAGCTGCGTCATCAAGGTAAGCCGTTTGACCCCCTAAGCTGGGTCAGAATAAAATGAGTAGCATCAACATGATTAACAAGTCTGGAGAAAGTGTAATGCGCAACAAGATGCAGCAATTTGGTCTGATTCTTTTTGGCGCCGTCGCCGGCGTGATGCTCAGCCTCAACTTCTCTGCGGTGGCTAACAAGGATACGAGAGAAGTCCTGCGTCCACTTCCGGTTGAAGAGCTCCGTGCATTTACTGAGGTATTTGGCCGCATCAAAAGCGACTATGTCGAGTCGGTAGAAGACAAGAAACTTATTACCGAGGCTATCAACGGTATGTTGACTGGCCTCGACCCTCATTCTGCCTATCTGGATATGGATGCTTACAAAGAGTTGCAGATTGGCACCCAGGGAGAATTCGGCGGTCTGGGCATTGAAGTCAGCATGGAAGACGGCTTTGTCAAGGTGATTTCACCCATAGAAGATACCCCTGCATTCCGTGCCGGGATCAAAACCGGTGATCTCATCATCAAGCTGGATGATACCGCAGTCAAAGGCTTGTCTCTCAGCGATGCGATCAAACGTATGCGTGGCAAACCCAACACCCCCATCACCATCACTGTGGCGCGCAAAGATGAAACCAAGCCACTGATATTCACTCTAGTACGTGCCATTATCAAAATTCAAAGCGTCAAGTCGAAATTGATCGAGCCTGGCTATGCGTTCATACGCATCACCCAGTTTCAGGAGCAAACCGGTGAAAATCTAGCCAAGGCTATAGATAAATTATTTAAAGAAAGCCCGGTGCCAATGAAAGGGCTGGTGCTGGATCTGCGTAACGACCCCGGTGGATTGCTGAATGGTGCAGTAGCGGTATCCGCTGCTTTCCTCCCAGCTAATTCACTTGTGGTTTATACCGATGGCCGTACTGACGACGCCAAGATGAAACTCAGGGCCAGCCCCGAATTTTATCTGCGTGATAGCAAAGGTGACTACCTGAAAGGATTGCCGCCAGAAATCAAGACTGTGCCCATGGTCACACTGGTAAATGGTGGCTCAGCTTCTGCTTCGGAAATCGTTGCAGGTGCATTGCAGGATCATAAACGCTCCGTCGTAATGGGTACCCAGACTTTTGGCAAAGGATCGGTACAAACGATACTGCCGCTCGGTAATAATACCGCCATCAAGCTTACCACTGCGCGCTACTACACGCCTAATGGACAATCCATCCAAGCCAAGGGGATCACGCCAGACATCATTGATGCATCGGCAAAAGATGAATCTGCACGCCTGCGCGAATCCGATCTAGAGCGCCACTTGTCTAACGAAAAGACCAACAAAGTCAAACCTGCCGATGTTGTAAAAGCTGCACCGAAGTCGGCAATTAAGGCACCCAAGCCAGAGGACAGCGACAGCGACAGCGACAGCAATAAGAAACCCGAGCCGCCGATGGAGTTTGGTTCCAGCAATGACTTGTTGTTGATCCAGGCAATGAATCACCTCAAAGGCATCGTTCCCGAACTGGAAAAGAAATCTGTAGAAACCAGCAATTGATTCCGCTGAAAACAACCAAACCGGCCTCTGGTTGCATGGGAATCGTACGCGAGTGAAAGATATTGGAGGACTACTTCAGTATCGTCAGTTATGAACGACGCCCAACTGCTACGCTACAGCCGACACATCCTCCTGCCACAAATCGACATACAGGGGCAGGAAAATCTTATCCGATCACATGCGCTTATTATCGGTGCGGGTGGTCTGGGTTCACCCGCCGCAATGTATCTTGCTGCCAGCGGTGTTGGCAAGCTCACTCTCTGCGACTACGACGTTGTCGATCTCACCAATTTGCAACGGCAAATCATCCATCATACCGAAGCCATCGGCACACCGAAAACACACTCCGCAAAAAGAACACTTACGGGCATCAATCCGGAAATCAACGTGGTCGCGTTAAATGAACGTGTGGATCAGAATAGGCTGCTGCAACTTGTCGCTGAGGCTGATGTAGTGCTGGATGCAAGTGACAACTTCATCACCCGTCACGCGGTGAATCAGGCTTGTGTCAGTCACAGAAAACCACTGGTGTCCGGTGCAGCCGTGCGTTTTGAGGGGCAAGTAACCGTATTCGATTTGCGTCATAGCGACTGCCCCTGTTATCACTGCTTATTTCCGACAGACGGTGAGAATGAAGATATGCAGTGTGCAGTAATGGGAGTATTCGCACCTTTGACGGGTATCATCGGTTGTGTGCAAGCAGCGGAATCGCTCAAAATTCTGCTTGGTATCGGGGAAACTTTGAATGGCCGTCTATTGCTACTCGATAGCCTGACAATGAATTGGCGTTCAGTCAAACTGAATAAAGATCCGGCATGTGTGGTATGTAATACTCAGGAATCAGCAGTGGCTGACTAGCTGATGAGACTATACCTGTGTTTCAATAAACGACGAGCCTCTTGCAAAACTAATTTCGAAATGGAGCGCAATGACATCAGATGCTCGAATTTCAGCATCTAAGTGGTTACGCTCTCCCTGTTTGCGGCAATCTTTCTGCTTTACCGCATTTCCTTGCTCCTGAGGGCGAGTGCTGTCACCGG
>CAMDAX010000102.1 GCA_945888885.1 Nitrosovibrio sp. Nv4
ATATGATAACGATCCTCTACCTGCTGCATCAGACTATAAGTTTCATCCGGCAGACGACCGGTATCCAGGGTGAACATTTCGATAGTGGGATAAAACCGCCCAATCAAATCGGTCAACACCATGTCTTCCGCACCGAAACTGTTGGCAAAGACGACGGGAACATAACTTTCCTGCACTGCAGCTAACAGCGTTCTTGCCTCCCTGATTTTGTGCTCCAGATTCATGGCCGCCTCATGATGCCATCTCGATCACCACTCAAATTCATCACACCACAATAGCCGGTTGCTGAGTGCGCTGAGTCCACAACAATCCGATCTGCGGCAACGCACCGGTCAAATCCAGTTGGCGGTCGAAACTCAAACAGAGTGCTGCAGCTTCCAGCGTCCAGGAGTCCAATTCGGCAAACCACTCCGTTAACCGGATGTCATTCAACTCCTCGACAGGGCATGCAAAGTATTCCGCAAATTTGATTAGTTGCCCGGACAGTTGTGGTTTAGCCGGCAATACGCGGCGCAACTCTTCCGCCTGCTCCGCCAGGCTGTCATGCTTCTGTCCACCAAACAACTCGGTCACACCCTGGCCAATCAAACGCGCGATCTCCTCGGCACATCTGAGCGAATCTTCAAATTTACGCTGAAACTTGAGCGCATCCCGATAGTTCCGCTCGTGGGCTGCTTCAAAGAAACTTGAGCCGATCTTTACTTGACTCATACCCGCACACTCGCCACCGCCTAGTTGCAACACTTTGAAATCAGTGACCGTACCATGGTCGCGCAAGACCGATTCCAGCTCTTCCGGTTTCACTTCCGTCAGATCTGCCAATAACTCGGTGAAATAGGTTTTGCCGACACGCCGTGTCCAGGAAAAAAACGTCTCGGCTATTTCATGATTGGATGCATAAGCCGATTTCACTCGTTCCACTACCGCTTCGATACGTGCTGCGGGCGCCGATGGGCCTTTGATCGCCAGCGCCCCACCTGTCATACCGTTACCACCAAAATACATCTGATAATGTGGCACCAGTTTGCCGTGCATACGCTTGCCTTCACCGTAAATACCGATATCACCGGTCTCCGGTTGGGCACAGCCGTTGTGACAACCTGAAACACGAATTTTCAGATCATGTTTACCGCCACTTAATTTGGGTGAAACGATCGTGCTGGAAGTTATTCCCAGACGGCAGGTTGAGGTACCAGGGCAAGCTACCACATCATCGCCTGCCTGTGGTTCGCCCAAGCCCAGTACAGCCAAGGCGGTACGCAAGGAATCGATTTGGGCTTGTGCCACATTTGTCAGTACCATATTCTGATCCTGAGTCACTCTGATATCGTGCAATCCATGGGTCTCGGCAATATGAGCGAGGCCGCGCAATTGCACTGCAGTCAAATTTCCCATCGGCACGCTGACTGGGAAAACGTAATAGCCGGACTGCTTTTGACTGAACAGGTGACGTGGTGCACCGATACCAGGAGCTTCACTGTTGTCACCGGCACTCCATGTGCCTTGCGGATAGTCCTGCGTTGCCAGTGCAGCCTTGGTACGCGCCAGTTCTTCGCGGTATTTCTCGACAAATCCCTCGGCACCGAATTTATCGACCAGGAATTTGATTCGCGCTTTAGCGCGTTTAACCCGGTCAGAATAGCGGTTATGTAAAGAAATAATCGCTTCCATCACCAACAGCAAATCTTTTTCCTCAACGAATTCCTCTACCACAATGGCTTCATGCGGTTTGTGTCCGAGACCGCCACCAGCTAAAACTTTGAAGCCAAAATGCGCACCGTTGCGCACTGCGACAACGCCCAGATCGTGCATCATGCCTTGGGCGCAATCGCTCTCACAAGCTGAGAAGCTGATCTTGAATTTGCGCGGCATCTGTTGAGTCAGCGGGTTACGCAAGAAATGCTGAACCGCGCCATCGAGATGCTGCGTGACGTCGACATGCTGACGCGGGCATACGCCAGACAGTGAACAGGCAGTGACATTGCGGATGGTATTACCGCAGGCTTCACGTGTAGTCAAACCCGCCGTAGCTAAATGACGCAATACTGCCGGCGTATGCTCAAGCGGCACATAATGCATTTGAATATCCTGGCGCGTGGTGATATGCACGACATCGTGGCGGACATATTTTTCCAGCATGTCAGCGATCACCGTCAATTGTGACGCGTTCAGACGGCCACCCGGAAGTTTGATGCGCACCATGTTGACACCTTCCTGACGCTGACCGTAGATCCCCATTTGTAAGCGGGTAGCGGTAAAACGATCGGCATCCATGCGCAGCCCCTGATAATCCTGTAGCGCCTGATCAAATAAATTTATTTCCTCGTCGTTAGCGAGACCAGTCAAACGATTCATCCCAATCCTCCACAATTCGTTACCATATCAATTTACTGCCAAAAATGGCAAGACTGATTGCCGCCATCGGTTGCAACTTTCAGTCCGGTGCCTGTACACCGGTATAACTACCCACACCATTTCCGGGCAGCGACTTCAGCATACCAAACAAACGGGAATTTATCGTTCCCATAGGAGTATTACCCAGTCCGGCCATACAGCATGTCACCATATAATTTTTACAACATGTAATTTTTATGATGCCTCAGGGTCGCTATGATAGCAGCCAGCATATATGCCATGAAAGAATATTGTGTTAGATTGTTATAATCTAATGTTATTTAGCTCAAAATGAGCCATTAGAATGCAAGACGGTCTTGTCGGTTGAGAGAAGTCTATAACCCGATCTATTGACGCCGAGCAAGCGGTAAAAAAGCGGCAAACTGATTGCCAGCACGCTCGTAGACTCGGAGAGCCACCCAACGAATTATCTGGGTTAAAGGACACCTCTAAAGATAAAAATCATGAAACTACAACAATTACGCTATCTGTGCGAAGTTGCCAATCAAGGCCTGAATTTATCTAAAGCTGCAGAAGCCCTGCACACTTCACAACCAGGAATCAGCAAACAGATCAGCCTGCTGGAGGAAGAGCTGGAAGTAGATATTTTTGTGCGTAACGGCAAGCGAGTGGTCAAAATCACCCCGCCAGGACAGGCCATACTTGAAATCGCTGAAAGAATACTCAGAGATGCGAAGAACTTGAAACAAGTTGGTCAAGAATTTACCAATGAAGCCAGCGGTTCTTTGACCATTGCCACCACCCATACCCAGGCACGATATGCGCTGCCACCCGCGATCAAACACTTCACCGCACGCTATCCCAAGGTGAGGTTAATTCTGCGCCAGGGCAATCCGACCCAGATATCAGAACTTGTCACCTCAGGTGAAGCGGATATCGCCATCGCCACCGAGGCTATTGGATCGTTTCGGGAACTGGTAATGCTGCCGTGCTACCAGTGGAATCACTGCGTTATCACCCCACCCAGACACCCGTTGCTTAAACTCGAAAAACTGACGCTGGAGGCCATTGTCGAGTATCCCATCATCACTTATGATTTTGCTTTTACCGGTCGCTCAAAGATCAATCAAGCCTTCGGATCCAAAGAACTAATCCCTAACGTGGTGCTGACTGCAATAGATGCCGACGTAATCAAGACCTACGTTGAGTTGGGATTGGGCATCGGCATTCTGGCACAAATGGCATTCGATCCAAAACGTGACAAACACCTGAGAGCCATCGACGCCAGCCACCTGTTTGAGCCGAGCACCACCCGTATCGGCATTACCCGTAACAGTTACCTGCGCGGATATGTGTACGATTTCATTGGCATATTCGCTCCTCATCTTAATCGTGCTGTGATCACGGCAGCGATGGAAGGACACTCGTAACCGCAGTGGCTGCAGAAACTTGCAGCAGATTCGGCAGTTAACCACGGGTCGTGGTGCTCTACCACTCCCGTAACCCAACACCGTATAATCGCAGCATATTCCTGTTCCACCTCATTCATGACCGCAATCAGACTTCTTCCCGATCTGCTCATCAATCAGATTGCCGCTGGCGAGGTAGTGGAACGCCCTGCCTCAGCGCTCAAGGAACTATTGGAGAATAGCCTGGATGCGGAGGCAACAGAAATAACCGTACAGCTTACCCAAGGCGGAATAAAATTGATCCGGGTGGCTGACAATGGCGGCGGAATTTCCAGGGATGACCTGCCGCTTGCTCTTGCTCGTCATGCCACCAGCAAAATAACTACGCTGGAAGATTTGCAGAAAGTAGCGAGCCTGGGTTTTCGCGGTGAAGCCCTGGCAAGTATCGCCGCAGTTTCGCGCCTGATGTTGACAAGTCGCATGCCAACGGAAAAACATGCCTGGCAAATACAAGTAGAAGGTAACCATTTCTCGCAACCTGAACCAGCAGCATTTGATGCCGGTTCCATGGTGGAAGTGCATGATCTCTACTTCAACACCCCTGCCCGACGCAAATTCCTGAAAACAGAAGCCACTGAATTCGCCCATTGCGAGGAAATCTTCCTGCGCCTTGCATTGTCACGCGCCGCCATCGGTTTCACTCTGCAGCATAACGGGAAAGTGCGCCATCACCTGCGTCCGGCAGATGCAAAACAACGCGTTGCGGCAATCCTGGGACAGGAGTTCGTTCAAACTGCGGCATTCATTGATGAACAAGCCGCAGATTTACGTCTGTGGGGTGCGGCGGCATTGCCCACCTATTCGCGTTCCTCCCGCGACACTCAGTATTTTTTTGTCAATGGTCGTTTCGTCCGCGACAAACTGATTGCCCATGCGCTGCGCGAAGCTTACCGCGATGTGCTGCATCTGGAGCGGCATCCGGCTTTTGTACTGTTCCTCGAAATGAGTCCGGATGGCGTAGATGTAAATGTGCATCCCACCAAAACCGAGGTGCGATTCCACGATTCGCGCGCATTGCATCAATTTATTTTTCACGCAATCAACAAGGCCTTGGCATCACCGCATCAAGAGCTGTCACTTAGGGATCATGGAGTTGGAAGCGAAAACCGGAGGACAGTTGCAGCACCTCCTGCTTATTCACGACAAAGTACCATGCCGCTTGCCACGGCAACCCAACCACCAGCATTTTATCAAACCCTGTTTGGCACAGGTGCGTCCCTGCGTGGGATGCCGATGACAGCAGTGCCGCTTGAACCAGAAACAGAAGTTCCGCCACTAGGATTTGCCTTGGGACAACTTTTAGGTATTTATATTCTGGCGCAGAATGCTCGAGGGTTGATCATTGTAGACATGCATGCAGCACATGAGCGTGTTGTATATGAAAAGCTCAAATCAGCACTGGATGAGCATACGCTCTCGATGCAACCATTGTTGATCCCCGTAACATTCCGGGCGGACAGCCTGGAAATCACTACAGCCGAAGAGAGCAGCGCAATCCTGTGCGAACTGGGATTTGAAATCGTTGCACTCTCTCCCACTGCGCTGGCAGTTCGCGCGATGCCAACCACTCTCAAGGATGCCGATGCAGTGCAATTGGCGCGTGCTGTGCTACGTGAAATACACGAATTTGGTGCCAGTCAGATATTGACTAGCAGGCGCAACCAGCTTCTCTCGACCATGGCCTGCCACACTGCAGTTCGTGCAAACCGCATGCTGACTGCACCGGAAATGAATGCGCTATTACGTGAAATGGAAGTAACCGAGCGCTCAGGTCAGTGCAATCACGGCAGGCCGACCTGGTTTGAAATAAGTCTGGCTGATCTCGACAAAATGTTCATGCGAGGGAAATAATTTCAATGTCCGCTTGAAGGTGAAAGCAGGTGATAACAAACGAATGCTGCAAACAACACACCCCAAAGGGGACTTTCTTCCTGGCGAATACTACGGCCAGACGCGAATGAGGATATCTACAAAGTGGCGCTGATAAAATGGAAATGGAATTGCAACAGCTTCTGTTGAGTAGTATTACACGCCTATAATACCCCCATGAAAATTTTCCTCTTGGGCGGGCGTACACCCAAAGATTTCCTGCGCAACTACTGGCAGAAGAAGCCACTGTTGGTGCGTGGCGCTCTGCCCGGCTTCCAGGGACTCCTGACATGCAATGATCTTATCGGTCTTGCCTGCAGGGACGACTCGCAATCGCGTCTGGTATTACAGCAAAAGGGGGAATGGCAAGTCGAACATGGCCCCTTCATTGCCCGCAACTTCTCTCACCTGTCAAAAAAAACCTGGACATTGCTGGTACAGGACGTCAACCACTTCCTGCCCACCGCCCGCGACCTGCTGTGCAGGTTCAATTTTATCCCCTATGCCCGGCTCGATGACCTGATGGTCAGTTATGCCCCCAAGGGGGGGGGAGTCGGGCCCCATTTCGATTCTTATGACGTTTTCTTGCTGCAAGGCATGGGTCGCAGACTCTGGCAAATATCCTCCCAGCATGACAACAGTCTGATTGCAGATGCGCCACTGAAAATCCTGCGCAACTTCCGTCCGGAACAGGAATGGTTGCTGGAACCGGGTGACATGCTTTATCTGCCGCCCGGCTACGCCCATAACGGTGTGGCCGAGGATGATTGCATGACCTACTCCATCGGCTTTCGCGCCCCAAGTTACCAGGAGCTTGCCACCCAGTTCCTCGTTTATCTACAAGATCATATCAAGATCACTGGCATCTATCGCGACCCCGATATCGCTTTGCAACCCCATCCGGCACAAATCAGCTCGGCTATGCTACGCCAGACAGGTGTCGCGCTGGGTAAAATCAAATGGAACAACGCCGACATAGAACGCTTTATCGGTACCTACCTCACCGAGCCCAAACCTCACGTTTTTTTCACGCAACCATCACCTCTCCTGACGCAGAAAAAATTTGTGCTGCAAGTCAAAAAAAACGGATTGTGGCTGGATTTAAAGAGCCGCATGCTGTGCCGGGGAAAAACAATTTTTCTGAATGGTGACGCCTATACAGTCAACACCATTGCCTGCCATACATTAGAAAAATTTGCCGACTATCAGGAGTTGCCAGCGGGAGAAATTCTTGATGCAGAAGCCATGACACTGCTGTATCAATGGTATCTCTATGGCTATATCAGAATGGTTAGCTGAAGTTGCAGCAACTCACCCCCCCGATTAATTACCATGCATTGCCGCTAGCACCCTCTCTTTGAACGAGCCTCCACTAGGGGGAATGCATAAATTCCGCGAAATCTACTGTCAACGCTAAATAGAAATGTCCGCTTTTCTGCAAAATAGAAATGTCCGCTTTTCCTGATTTTCTTTGCTACGGTGCTGCTCGCTGCCCGTCGTTGGCGGACTTGCCGACAGGCATGTTTCTCCAGGGATGATTGGCTGCAG
>CAMDAX010000103.1 GCA_945888885.1 Nitrosovibrio sp. Nv4
CAAACAGCACAACCAGGCGATTCGAGCCTTGGGCAGGCATCTTGTGCGAGTCATTTGGTCAATGGTTAAACAGGAGAGAAAATACGAAGTGCGATAAAACCTAACGTCACGGGGGAGGATAACCACTGTTGTCCGACAACAGTGGCTCCAGTGATATTACGTGTCGAGTTGCGTAATTTGTTTAAAAAATGGTTGCAATTTCAAGCGGGATGTTCAGACTCCATTGATCTGGTCATTAGGGAGTTAAAGGGGCCGGGGTCGGATTAAATCCGGAGAATAAGAAACTCAACTGCACAAACTAAAATGTTCTCGACGTAAGTGCCGCTGTCAAACGCCAATTTCCCTCTTTGTGCCCTGAGAAAAGCTGTGGTCTGCGGTGACAGTCAGTTGAGCACCTATTTTACCCCCTCCCCTTTTACCCGCCACTCTCCCACTCCCGCCACCCCTTCAGCAGCGGAAAATATAATCCCAATTTCACTGGCCGCTGGTCGATCATGCGCATGACTGCGGCATAGCGATCAAGCTGGGCACGATAGCGCTGCTGCTCGCGGTCAAGAAAGTCTTCCACATCAGTGCCTTCATGACTGCTGGTTTTATAGTCCACGATCCAGCGCTGGCCATGTACATCACGGAAGGTGCGGTCGATCACCAGATTCGTCGGTGTGCCATCAATGATCGCAGTCAGGCGCAGTTCGTTCTGCGCCTCCTGCTGCGAGCCGAGCAACCAGTGGCCGCGCGTATCGCTGAGCGCGTGGATGAGCGCCGTTATCACACGACTACTGGCTGCATCCACTTCGCCATCGCTCATGCCGCACGCGCTCAGATTGTGTTTGAAGGTATCGCGCAGATTGTTTATCTGTGCCACGTCCCAGCCTTGCATCTCATCTTCGGCGATGCGCTGCAGCCAGCGGTGCACTACGCTACCGGCATGGCGTGCGGTTTCACCCACCCATGAAAATTCAATCTGATCCTGCACCTGCGTCACGTTTCGTGGCGGATTCCATTCCACCCTCGGCGGCGCGGCAGGCAATGTCCAGCCGGATACAAGACAGCGCAGCGACTGATCGATAGAGCATTCTTCTGTTGCGATTTCTTCTTCCGGAGAAAGTGGGGTATGCGTAAGCATTGCCCGTGAGGCAGCTGCAACGTAATCTGACTCAACCACTGGCCAGAGCTTGCTCAGCAAAGATTTCCCGGTGGGTGATTGCGGCTCGATCACGCCATCGCGGTCGGGAACAAGACGTGTGCTGCCAAGCAGGTGCAGGCGCTGTCTGGCACGTGTCGCTGCGACGTAGAGCAGGCGCTGATCCTCGAAATATTCTTTCTCGGCATCCAGCTTCTCCAGCCAGGCATAGATAGGATCATCATCCGCACCGGTTTCCTGAATCGGTGCCAGCAACAAGTCAGCGTCGCCATCTTTTCCGCTGGTAGAAAATGTCGCGTGCGGGCGCTCCATCCACATGAATAGCTTTTTGTCGTCATTCCGCGACAAACGGCCGAGTCCGGGCACAATCACACAATCAAACTCAAGGCCTTTGGCTTTGTGGATGGTCATGATCTGCAGCGTGTCATCAGCCCCCAAATCGGGTAGCGCGTAGAGCCGGGTAAGCCCTTGCTCAAACAGCATCAACTCGGGAATGCTGCCTGCTTCTTCGTGCGCCTCCAGATAATCAAAATAGATTTCAGCGTCTGCGAGATCGGTCGTGTTCTCAATGCAGCCTGGGCCGCCCAGCGCCAGCCATGCGGCCTCGACCATGGTGCGCAGCGATGAGCGGTAGCGATTATCAATACAATCCCGCAGCACTTCCCGTACGCGCAGCAATCTTGTACCACCATCAGCGGAAAGTAGCGCCATGCGTGCGTCATCGTTGAGCAGCTCCCACACCGTGCGCCCAGCGTCGTCAAAAGCAGAGACAGATTGCATTGCGGCCAGCGCATGCAGGTCGGCGAGCGTGAGGCCGCACCACGGCGCGCGCAACACTGCCAGCCACGCCAACCGGTCGGCCGGATGCGCCAGCGCGCGCGTCAGCGCCAGCAAATCCTGCACCACCGGCCGGTAGCCGAGGCCTTCGATCTCGATTGCGCGGAAACGCAATCCGGCTGCGTTGAGCCGAGGTACGATTTCGTGCAAGTGGCCACGGTTACGCACCAGGATTGCAGTCGTGGCAGATGGATCATCACGCTGCATCTGCTTGATGATCTCTACCACTTTTTCTGCTTCGGCAGCATAGTCGTTATTGAAAAACGGATGCACACTGACTGCCGCGCCAGACAATGCTGCATGCGTTGCGACTGATGGTGTGTACGACACCGCACCAGCAGCGATGTCTTCATGCTCCGGCATCACCTGTGCGAAGGTAGCATTGACCCAATCGACAATGCCGCGCTGCGAGCGGAAATTGGCGCAAAGCGCAACCGGTTGCAGCGCGATGTTACCGATGCCCACCGCACGCGCGCGCAGAAATAATCCGACCTCGGCCTCGCGGAAACGGTAGATAGACTGCATCGGGTCGCCCACTGCGAGTACGCTGCGGCCATCTCCCGGTTCCCAGCCGGCAATCAATTTCGTCACTAATTCATACTGGCTAATCGATGTATCCTGGAATTCATCGATCAGCAAATGCCGGATGCGGTAGTCGAGCGCGAGTGCGAGATCGGTCGGTGCATCAGACTCTCCCAGTGCACGCAGCGCAGCCTGCGCGACTTCGGTGAAATCCACTTGGCCGCGCATCTGAAACACGAGTTTGAGTTGCCCGACAGCGCGCGGCAACAACCGGGTGATCGCGCCGAGCACTTCCCATTGTGTATCGGTGTAGGCAGGTGGCGGCAGGCGGCGCATGTCGTGCAATGCCTGCTGCAGCGCGTCGTTTTCCTTGAGCGCGGCGATCAATGCAAGCGCGCGTTCCTTGCATGATTTCGAGATTTCTTTCTCGGCTTTGTTGCTGCCTGGTGGAAAGCCAGTCTTGACATCATGCTGCTTGCGCCAACTACCTTCCTTGGTTAGCAGCAACTCGGCAATGCCACACCAGAGCGCGACATCATCATCCTCGCTGCCCGGCAAGGCAGTAAGTTTGTTACATGCGCCAAGTGGAGAGTTCCTGCCAGCGGCGGCCAGATTGGCAGCAGCGTAACACGCAATTTCGATCAACTCGCCCTGTGCGGGGACAGGATACATACCAGACACACGGTCCAGCGCTTCGCGTCGCGCAGTTTTCAGTGCCGCTTCCAGCTCATCGCGATCTTTGCCATGAATATGGCGTAGCCAGTGGTCACGCCGTGCCAGCATGTCGACCAACAGCATTTCGATACGGGCCACATCGTTGTCGAGATGCTCGAGCAGCCGCTCGACGTCCTGCGCCACCGCCTCGTCACTCTCGACCAACTCGATGGTCGCGCGCGCCGCTTCCAGAAAAAGCTCGGAGGCATCTTCAACACTCTCCGGTTGCGCACCAAATTTTGATAGCAGCGGCATCTGGTGCGTCAGTGCCGCACACAGTGAATCGATGGTCTGGATGCGCAGCCGCGTCGGGTTCGCGGTGATATGCCAGCCAGCCTCGGTATCGCGCTGCAAAGCCGTATTCGCCAGCTCGCGGGTCAATTGTTGATGTTCGGTTTCAGGTATCTTGCCGGTCTGTGCGAATGCTGCCAACACCCGCTCGCGCATTTCTGCCGCAGCCTTGCGGGTGAATGTAATTGCGACGATTTCTTCCGGCGCATCGACACACGCCAACAGTCTCAGGTAACGCTGGATCAGAAGCCCGGTCTTACCCGACCCGGCTGGCGCCTGCACGATGAACGACTGTGTTGGATCAAGTGCGCGGCGGCGTTCGGCAAAATCCGGAATAGGCGCGGTGCTGCTCACTCTGCGTCCTCCATCTGGGTAAGCGCGTGCTCGATCCGTTCGTAGATACGACAGAACGGCTGCATATCGCAGTTGCGGCAGGTAAGCGGATATTTTTTTGGATCAACCTGGGCATCACCGTTGCAAAAGCTTACGGCAAGGCCGGTGAGATCAGTGCGCCAAGCCGCAACCAGCTCTTCCCATGAATCATACCGGTCACGTTGACGCGATTCGGAGAAAGCTTTTACACCAGGCAATAGATCGTTGTCACGCGCCAGCGCGGTGAATTGCATATTGCCCATCTTGACCTGAGCAAAGGCAACCGCTGCGGCGTCCGGCTCGGCAGTAATGAGATACAACGGCAGTTGCGGCTCATCTGGACGCTCACCAAGCATAGTGCCAACCGACGGCGCCCGGATTTTGTAATCGACGACCATGCGACGCCCGTCGGCAAGTTCGTCAACGCGGTCGAGACGGGTGGTCAACGCAAGCCTGCCAATCTCGATGCTGCGTTTGGCTTCAGTGGCGATGACTGTGAAATCACCGCGCTCTTTTTCTTCGTCAAGCCACTCACGTGCCAACCGCACCAGACGCCGTTGTTCAATTTCTGCAAAACGTCCCGAGAGCGTCGTCGGCCGATCTTGCCGGATATGCGCAATCGCCTCTGCCGCAGCCTGCCTGAGCATTACTTCAAGATCATCGGTGCTGATCTCATCGAGTGCATTTTTGGTCTTGAGTTGTCTCCATGCCTGCGCGAGCACACGATGCACCAGCGTGCCGCGCTCCCTTGCGTCCAGCCCGGTGTGCGGAACTTGCAGGCTTTGCGCGCCAAGCCGGTGCAGTGCCAGCGCGCGGAATGGACAGGCCGCATGATCTTTTACCACCGCCGTGCCACCACTGATGCCGTTTGTCGCTTGATTGACTGCGGGCGCTTTATCATCCTCACCACGTTCAAGCTGACATGCATTGTGAATCAGCTCGCGATGACTCACATAAACAGGCAGCGCAGATGCAGATGCGGTTGCAGCTTTACTCTCAGTAATGTGTGCGATCAATGGACTGGGTGCAAGCTCGTGGCCATCACGATCACCGCTGCGCCGGGGATGACTGAGAATGACTTCATCCGCGCTGCATAGCCATTCGGCGGTGAGCCGACGTGCCAGATCAAGTGACTCCGTGGCAGAACCCTGTGGCAGCTTTGTCGCGCGTTGCAACTCGATCGGCAGGAACGGATTCGGGCGTGGATGCGGTGGCCATACTTCATCGGACAACCCCATCACCCACAGATGATCAAATTCCATACCTGCAGCTTCAAATACACCGAGGATCTGGATTGGAACGTCTGGCGTCTCAGGTTGAAACAATGTTTCTGCCGCCATGCGGTGCAGGCGCGACAGCCCTTCGCTATAACCGGTGCGCGCTATGACGCTGTCAAGTGCGGCGAAGTCGGCGACAACTTCGTGCCATTTCTTCAGGGTCTGGTATTCGGATGAATCGAGACCGCGCTCGCCGGGAAAACCGGCAATCTGCAGCGCCTCGGAAATGGCTTTGGCCAGTGCTGATGGTGCCTGCGCTCCAAACAACCTTACTTTACGGAATTCGGCGAGAGCGGACCATCGTTGCACGAGGATCGGACAGTTTGCTCCATCGCGCTTAATCAGCGTAAGCAACCGGTCAAGCGCCATTACCGGCTCGGCACGCTTGCGCAACTGTGCGTCGAGTCGCGCGCGGCCAGTCATTTCGGCCTCCCCGCCTGCAAGAAATGGTGACCGCAACAAATGGCTCGCACGTTCGAATTCAATCTCCCGTCCGGCCAGTTCGAGTATCAGAAACGCAGTACTGACCAGCGGATATGAGGTCAGAGCCATGCCAAGCGAAGCGTTAAACGGCACTGTGTGTCGTGCCATATCCGGTAAGACGCACCGAACATCCGGCTCCATCACCGAACTGAAAGTACGCATGATCGCACTGCGACACTTGGCAAACTCCGGAACAACAATACCGATACGTGCAGCACTATTAGTCTCGATCCGCGCTCGCGCCCACACTGCCGCACGATGAATTTCATCGCGGCTATCGGCACATACGACACGCTGCACATTACCCTGGCGTAACTGCAGTTGCGACTGTGACTGCGCTAGCAGCACCTCGCAACCAGACGCCTCAAGTTTGATCAGCAGCGCTGCCTGCTGTGGCGTGACAATGTCAAAGCCATAGCAGATCAGACGCTTCGGTTTTTTTACCGCTGTGCGCTGCCATAAACTGGCTACCAGATCACAAAGGCGCGCACTATCGGTTTGCTGTTTGCGCCCGGTGTTGCGCACATAGCGCTTTGACCAGTCCTGAAATGCCTTGCCATCTTCGTTTAGCGGAAACTTTCCAAGCTGGGGAAGGAGTTGCCATGCGTGGGCAAGCTGCCATGCCTCACGCGCAAACCGCGCAGTTTCTGCAATGGCAAGCAAAGCCGTATCCGAACTACGGATGACGTCCTCCCACAACGCTTGCTCCTGCGCAGCGGTAAGTAGAATAGGCAGTCCGGTTGCCTGTCCAGAGTAAAGCACGTCCTCGTAAGCACGTTCGATGAATACAGACAATGGGAGGACATCGGCCGAATCCCAGAGACTGAGTCCCCGAGCGGCTTGGACGCTGTTGAATTCGCGTTGAAGCACCAGCGCAAGCCGCCGGTTAGGGGTAATGACCGTGCCACCAGCTTTTAGACCGGCGGCAAGATACTCAAAAACATCAGTGGGGGTGATTTGTGGAAATTTCAGGATGGTGGACATGCGGCGGGACAAGCTACCGCTACATCAGATCAGCGTTCCAGCTTATCCAGCTTACCGGTCACTTTTGTCCATTCGTCGGCATCGGGCGGGGCATCTTTCTTCTCGATGATGGGTCCCCAGACTTTTGATAATTCGGCATTGAGCGAAATGAAATTCTGCTGGTTTGTTGGCACGTCATCCTCGGCAAAAATCGCTTCTACCGGGCACTCGGCCACACACAGGGTGCAATCGATGCATTCATCCGGATCGATCACCAGAAAATTAGGGCCTTCACGGAAGCAGTCCACCGGGCATACATCTACGCAATCGGTATATTTGCACTTGATGCAACTTTCAGTTACTACGTAAGTCATGGCAGTTCTTCCTTGCGGGGCTTTTTGAGAATCCGTAATTTTACCAGAAATTTTGCGGGTACCACTATAACTGTGCAACCAATTGTTAGCGCAAAGTAGTAATGTCCGGTTTCTCCCAAGTAGAAATGTCCGCTGGTGATTAAACTCACCCCTGTTTAAAACATTGGCGGACAAATTTAAAATGGACAAACTCATGAGCCAAAAAGAAGTGAAGAAAGCCCAAGTGTTG
>CAMDAX010000104.1 GCA_945888885.1 Nitrosovibrio sp. Nv4
AAAGTTGTGCCCGTAATGAGCAAAGCGGGGGCAAAAGGCCCCCGAAAATAGATGGAAAGGAAAAAAACCGAGCCAAGCGGCACGGTTGATTAAGAACAAATGGCTTGCTCGCATAAATTAAATCTGAGAGCTCATTCAAACTTGCATCCATGGCTAAAAACCCATTTAATCGGTGTTTCCCTAGCGATTACGATCGTAGTCATTGCCAGTTCCATCAATAAACCACCTTAATATTTTCAGCCTTAAAATGTGCTGACAGCGATTGCAGTAGGTTATCATGCAGGCTCACGCGCCAGGCATCACCCAACTCGAGTTCGCACACTGCATTTTGGTTGCGGTAAACCACTGACACCGGACAATAGTAACGGTTGTCGCCACCCTTTTTATCAGGATTACCTGGATTACCGGTGCTACGATAAGGCGCAAGCAATTCTTTAAGCTTGCTGGCGTTTGCTAACCCATTACAATGGAGTTTGATGCTTTTGGCATAACGCGAACGAGCGTCAGCAAGGTCATACAACTTGTCAGCGACAATGCGCAGCCCGCCGCCATTTTCCTCGTCGCCCCCTTTGCTGTTTACTTTAGCCTCCGCCAACAGCAATTGATCCTCCTTCAGCCAATTACGGAGGGACTCAAACAGTTCGCTGTACACCACCATCTCCACCCGTGCGTTGCCATCATCCAACACAATCACTCCCATCTTGCCTCGTCGAGTCATCTGTGTGCGGATAGCATAGATGACACCTGCCAGAAGTTGCGGTTCCCTCTGAGGATACAACCGATCCAACCGGGTACGCACGAAATATTTTAACTCATCGGCATAGGCGTTAAACGGGTGGCCACTTAAATAAAATCCTAGTGCCAGCTTCTCATTCTGCAGCTTTTCCTTCTCCAACCACTGCGGCACATCAATCAGGTGCGATCGTTCTGCTGCCCCGCCGCCTTCGCCGAATAAACTCACCTGATTGGCTGTACGACTAATCTGTTCAGCAGATTCCAGTGCAATGCCAACCGATGCCAGCAAGCTCGCTCGATGAGTATTAACGGAATCAAATGCCCCGGCACGGATGAGTGACTCCACCACACGGCGGTTAACGATACGCTTGTCCACTCGGCGGCAGAAATCGAATAAATCAGTATAGGGTTCCTCCCGGTCGCGGGCCTTGATAATAGAGATTATCGCTGACTCACCCGTTCCCTTTATTGCTCCCAGACCATAGCGTATAGTTTTCCCATCCATAGGTGCGAAACGATAACCGGACAAGTTAACGTCGGGCGGTTGAATAGTAAGGCCATTAGCAATTCCATCCTCAAAAAATGAGTGTACTTTATCGGTGTCATCCATATCAGCCGACAGAGTAGCGGCCATGAATTCCGCTGGATAATGTGCCTTGAGGTAGGCGGTTTGAAATGCAATCAAAGCATATGCAGCTGCGTGCGATTTATTAAAACCGTAGCCCGCGAACTTTTCCATCAGACCAAAAAGCTCTGCTGCCTTGCGTTCAGATAAACTGTTCTTGATTGCACCAGCAACAAAAATATCCCGTTGCTGTGCCATTTCCTCTACTTTTTTCTTACCCATCGCCCGCCGTAGCAGGTCAGCGCTGCCCAAACTATAGCCACCTATCACTTGGGCGATTTGCATCACTTGTTCCTGATAAACCATCACGCCGTAAGTGGGTCCAAGTATGGGTTGCAAGCGCGGATCAAGATATTCCACACGCTTACCATGTTTGCGGTCTATGAATTCAGGGATCAGGTCCATCGGCCCAGGGCGATATAGCGCGACCAACGCGATGATGTCTTCGAAACAATCGGGCTTGGCCTTCTGCAGCAGATCTTTCATGCCGCGAGATTCAAACTGGAACACCCCCACGCCGTTACCCTGTCGCAACAGCGCATAAGCAGCGGGATCGTCCAGAAGAAGATCTTCTAAGGAGAACGGCTTGGAATTTGAAATTCCTGGCTGGTCAGCACCTGTTTGGGTGTGCCCAGACTGCTGCTCTCCACCACCTGGATCCCGTTGCCTGATGTATCTGACGGTCCAGTCAAGTATGGTCAGGGTTCGCAACCCAAGGAAATCGAACTTCACCAAGCCGATTTTCTCCACATCGTCCTTGTCCAACTGGCTTACTGCTGAGTTACCTGAATCCGCGCAGTAGATTGGGCAAAAATCAGTGATCTTCCCCGACGCAATCAGTACTCCACCAGCATGTGTCCCGACATTACGGGTAATTCCTTCCAGACGTTCAGCCAACTCCAGCAGGTCACGCACTGCTTCCTCTTGTTGCATGCGTTGGTTCAACTGTGGTTCAACTTCACGCGCTTTTTTCAGGGTCATACCTAATTCAAACGGCACCAACTTCGCTAACTGATCAACAAAATTGTAAGGCAGATCCAGTACCCGACCGACATCCCGTACTACCGCTTTTGCCGCCATGGTACCAAAAGTGGCGATTTGTGAAACGCTCTCGGCGCCATACTTCTGCTTCACGTATTCGATTACATGTTCGCGCCCGTCTTGGCAGAAATCGATATCAAAGTCAGGCATGGACACTCGCTCCGGATTGAGAAAGCGTTCAAACAACAAATCGTAACGCAAGGGATCCAGGTCAGTAATGCCGAGAGAATATGCGACCAGAGAGCCCGCACCAGAGCCACGCCCCGGACCCACCGGCACCCCGTTCTGCTTGGCCCAGCTAATGAAATCAGCGACGATCAGAAAATACCCGGCAAATCCCATTTGTATAATGGTAGATACTTCAAAATCCAGTCGTGCATGATATTTCGGTATCTGCGCGTCATGCTTGACAGCGTCGGGGAATAGCGCCTGCATGCGTTCCTCCAAGCCCGTCAATGCCTGATCATGCAGGTATTGCTCCAGACTTTCGTTATGGGGGGTAGGGAATAGTGGCAGGCGGTTGACGCCCAATTCCAGTAAAAGGTTGCAGCGCTTAGCAATCTCCACACTGTTAGCGAGTGCCGCCGGAATATCAGCAAACAACTCTACCATTTCTGCTTGGGTCTTAAAATATTGTTGTTCAGTGAAATTCTTCGGGCGGCGACGGTCGCCCAACACGTAGCCTTCGGCGATACATACCCGTGCCTCGTGTGCTTTGTAATCATCAGGATCCAAAAACTGCACCGGTTGTGTCGCCACCACCGGCAGACGTAAGGATGACGCCAGCACTAGTGAACGCTGTATGTGGGCCTCTTCATTGGCGCACCCTATGCGCTGCACTTCAATATAAAATCGCTCAGGAAACAGGTACGCCCACTCTCGAGCCAGTACTTCGGCTTGAGCCAGATTGCCCTGCACCAAAGCCAAACCGATATCGCCAAGATGTGCGCCGGACAGGGCAATTAGTCCATCTGTCCCACTCTCGTTTTTGTTAAACCAAGATTTCTGGATTTCAGGCCGCCCACGGTGCTGGTTTTCACGATAAGCGCGCGACAGCAAACGGCACAACAACAGGTAGCCAGAATAGGACTGACACAGCAACAAGAATCGCATGGGTTTGTCACGGTTGGTTTCGTTACTGATCCAGACATCGCAGCCAATAATCGGTTTTATTCCCTTGTCGCGCGTCGCCTGGTAAAACTTCACCATGCCAAACAAATTGGAAAGATCGGTCAGCGCTAGTGCCGGCATGTTGTCGGTCACTACCTTTTCTACCGCACCATCGATGCGCACGATTCCATCAACGATGGAATACTCGCTGTGCAAACGCAGATGGATAAAGGTGGGAATGACAGGCATGGTGTTACAATTCGGTGCCAAGTGTTGTAGGCACCTCTAAAAATTCAGATTTCGTCACAATACTTCGCTGCTCACAAAAAATGCTTTTACATATCAACCCTATACTGCGTCTACATTTTCTGTTCCCGCCTTGTCTTGTTTGGAAGTCTGAATTTTTCAGGAGCGCCCTTGTGTGTTTGGTTGCAGTTAAATTTTATTTCGTGACCCGACTTTCGACTCAACGCCAAATGTTAAAAACCGATTTTAATTCTACACCATGTTGAAAGCTCCCGAACTTTTACTCCCTGCTGGCTCGCTGGATAAAATGCGTGCTGCCTACGCCTTTGGTGCAGATGCGGTTTATGCTGGTCAGCCGCGTTACTCCATGCGTGCCCGTAATAATGAATTCGGGCTGGAGCAGTTGCGCATTGGCATTGCTGAAGCTCACGCCTTGGGGAAAAAATTCCTCGTTGCCAGCAACATCATGCCACACAATGCAAAAGTGAAGACTTACTTGGCCGACATGGAGCCGGTGATTGCCATGCAACCGGATGCACTAATCATGGCCGACCCCGGACTCATTATGCTGGTACGGGAGAAATGGCCAGAAGTGCCCATACATCTTTCCGTTCAGGCCAATACGGTGAATTACGCGGGGGTAAAGTTCTGGCAAAAAATAGGGCTGACGCGAGTAATTCTGTCACGCGAATTATCGCTTGATGAAGTCGAGCAAATCCGCCAGCTTTGCCCCGACATGGAACTGGAAGTATTTGTCCACGGTGCATTATGTATGGCTTATTCCGGGCGCTGCCTGCTGTCAGGCTATTTCAACCACCGCGATCCCAATCAGGGTACCTGCACCAACTCCTGTCGCTGGGATTATAAGGTTAAGCCTGCCGAAGAGGACGCCAGCGGCGACATACGAGACGCGCAAAAGATTGATTTCGACTTTAATCAGGCTCTCATGCAATCAAATGAGCAATCGGGCTTGGCCGTTAACGGAAATGGAGGTAACGAAATCAAACGCCACCCTGCCGCCGATCAAGTTTATCTGATCGAAGAAAAAGAGCGCCCCGGACTGTTAATGCCCATCATGGAAGACGAGCACGGCACTTACATCATGAATTCCAAAGACCTGCGGGCGGTGGAACACGTCGAACGACTGGTCAAAATCGGTGTGGATTCGCTGAAAATCGAGGGCCGTACTAAGTCGGTGTACTACGTCGCCCGCACCGCGCAGGTTTACCGCAAGGCGATAGATGATGCCGTGTCCGGACAACCTTTGGATCCTTCCCTGCTGGGCGAACTGGAAGGGCTGGCTAATCGTGGCTATACCGATGGCTTTTACCAGCGCCATCACGCCAGCGATACTCAAAACTACTTACGCGGCCACTCGGAATCACATCGCAGCCAGTATGTGGGTGATATTACCGGTTTCGATGTTGCTAACGGCATGGCCGAAGTGTTAGTGAAAAACCGCTTCCAGGTCGGTGACCGGTTGGAAATCATCCATCCCTCTGGCAATAGAGTTATCAAACTTGAGCAAATGCAGAATCTTGATGGCGAGACAGTTGAAATTGCACCAGGCAGCGGTTACCGAGTCAAGATTCCTTTGACGGGTAAGATCGAGAAAGCTTTCGTAGCGAGGCTACTGTAGTCACCGGTATGAACTAGGGGATACCCATGGCTTTCGCTTGGAAAGAGCGCCTTTGGAAACCCAGCGGTTCAACCAGGCTACTTTACAGCCTACAGGTGAAACTCACCCTGATTTCCAAAAAATCTGATTATTCTTTCCGGTAGCCACGTTAACCTGCCGGGAAATGGCGAATTCAGGAATCCGGCATGTCCTCCCTGTTCAGGAAACTCCAACGTAACTCCAGATGAAACTTCAGCAAGCACAGGCAACGCGGAAGCAGGCATGAAGGGATCGTTGCGTGCGTTGATAACAAGTGTGGGGACATGGATATGCCTGAGCCATTGCTTGCTGCTGGACTGACTCCAGTATTCGTCAGTATCACGAAAACCATGCAGCGGTGCAGTCACCAAGTTATCGAATTGGTATATCGTAGTACATGCAGCTACCGCAGCAGCATCAAACAAACCAGGAAAACGAACAAGCTTTTCCGATACTTTTAGTTTCAAGGTATCGAGAAAATGGCGGGTATAGAGCCGGTTGAAACCTGAATCCAGTGCCCGTCCGGCAGCCGCTAAATCCAACGGGACGGAAACTGTGACGACACCATTGAGTACTTGGCAGGCTTGCTCACCTTGCTCACCGAGCCATTTCAGCAAGGCATTGCCGCCCAATGAGACCCCGACCGCATAGAGCAGCACAGAGGAGCCACTCTTTCCGTTTTGATCGCTAATCCGTCTCAATATCCAGTCAATTTCTGCTGAATCTCCTGCATGATAAGCACGTGGCAATCGATTGGGCGATCCGGAGCAACCGCGAAAGTGTACTGTAGCGCCGCGCCAGCCCAGATCTCGCAACGTCCTCATGATACTCAGGACATAATGACTGCACGAGCCGCCTTCAAGTCCATGAAATAATACTACCAGCGGCGCACCGGCAGCGCCGTCCAGCCAATCAATATCAATGAAGTCCCCATCATCCAGCTCCCAGCGTTCACGCCGGTAAGCAATCGGAGATACAGGTAACAGATAGGGATAGATAGTTTGCGCATTACCCCCTGGTAGCCAGGTTGGAGCAATATAGGATAAAGAGGGTGGCAAACTTTTCAAGTTTGGGTGGGCGCTACAAGGCGACAGGAGCCGGATAAGTCACCGAATCCTGACATATTTGGTTGACTGTATTAAGTCTGAACTAGCGATCAACGGATTAACAGGTATGACTACCAAATCAATAGTTTGGCGGATTCAACTCTGAAGTGCAACTTTAGCTTTAAAGTCACCCGTAAAACTATTGCATTTCGAACTTGAACTTGTGTCCCTTTTTATTGCAGACTACCATCCCAAATGATTGTCCGGAAATTAGGGTCTATTATAGTGATGCACGAGTACTCGATCCAGCAGTGTTAGCGCAAAGTAGTAATGTCCGGTTTCTCCCAAGTAGAAATGTCCGCTGGTGATTAAACTCACCCCTGTTTAAAACATTGGCGGACAAATTTAAAATGGACAAACTCATGAGCCAAAAAGAAGTGAAGAAAACCCAAGTGTTGGAGCTGCTGAAAGACAAAAAAATCAGCCAGGAAGAAGCGGCGAAGCAGCTGGATATTACGACCCGCCATGCCCGCCGCCTGAGCAAGCGTTATCAGGCGGCGGGCATGGATGGATTAATCAGCAAGAAGCGCGGCCGCGCCTCAAACCGACGGCTTGATGACACCATCCGCACGACGGCCATTAATCTGATCGGTATGCACTACCGTGACTTTGGCCCGAC
>CAMDAX010000105.1 GCA_945888885.1 Nitrosovibrio sp. Nv4
TGTAATTCAAATTCCAGTTAGAGACACCAACAATCTAACCCGTTCGTGGTTAAGTAGTGGCTTAGCGCGGGGTTATCGTGCTTAGTCAATACTTAGTTGCTCCATCAGAGCCTAATATAACTACTAGCCATCTGACTAGCCCAGCAAAAGACGCTTGGCAAGTCATTGGTTATGTCGAACCACACCGCACCCTTCGACAAGGCCTTCAGTCCTGAGCAAAGTCGAAGGGTCAGGGCGAGCGGTTGGTGGCGGATAATTAGTGGCTCTTCTAACTGGGATCAGAATAAGGAACATTTTTTGTGAGCAACAAAGTATTGTGACGAAATCTGAATTTTTAGAGGTTCCCGTATGACAATTAGCCAGGAAGCAACACGGCGACGCACCTTTGCCATCATCTCGCACCCGGACGCAGGCAAAACCACGCTCACCGAAAAGCTGCTGCTGTTTGCCGGTGCCATCCACATCGCCGGCAGCGTCAAGTCGCGCAAGGCCAGCCGCCATGCCACCTCCGACTGGATGGAGATCGAGAAGCAACGGGGTATTTCCGTGGCCAGTTCGGTAATGCAGATGGAATATCGTGGCTGCGTCATTAACCTGCTGGATACGCCGGGCCACCAGGATTTCTCCGAGGATACTTACCGCGTGCTGACCGCCGTGGATGCGGCGCTGATGGTGATCGATGCCGCCAATGGCGTGGAGGCCCAGACCTTGCGGCTGCTGGAAGTATGCCGCGCGCGTAACACCCCCATCCTCACCTTCGTCAACAAAATGGATCGTGAAGTGCGTGAACCGCTCGACTTGATCAACGAGATCGAGCAGACGCTGCACATGGCGACAGTGCCCTTCGCCTGGCCGGTGGGAATGGGCCACCACTTTCACGGCGTATTCGACCTGAAGCGCGACCGCATGCGCGTGTTTCAACCGGGTGAGGATAAACTGGCTAACGATGATGAAATCATCACGGGGCTGGACAATCCGGCACTGACGGCACGCTTTGGCGAGAGCTTCACCCAGGCACGGCAGGAAATCGAACTGATCCGAGGCGCCTCCGAGGAATTTGACCATACGGCTTTTCTTGCCGGTCAGCAGACCCCAGTATTTTTCGGCTCTGCCATCAACAATTTCGGCATCCAGGAAGTGCTTGATGCACTGATTGATCTGGCGCCGTCACCCGGGCCGCGCAAAGCCATCCAGCGCGTAGTGCAACCGGACGAGCCCAAATTTTCCGGCGTGGTATTCAAGATCCAGGCCAACATGAATCCGGCCCACCGCGACCGCATCGCTTTCGTGCGCATCTGCTCGGGACGGTTCGAACGCGGCATGAACCTGCATGTGGTGCGCAGCGGCAAGGACATCCGCCCCGGCAGCGTGGTATCTTTTCTCTCGCAGCGGCGCGAGCTGCTCGATGTCGCCTACCCGGGTGACATCATCGGCATTCCCAATCACGGCACTTTGCAGCTTGGCGACACGCTGACGGAAGGCGAAGAACTGCAGTTCACGGGTCTGCCGTTCTTTTCCCCCGAGATCTTCCAGACAGTCGAGCTTGCCGACCCCATGCGCGGCAAACAGCTCAAGCTGGGGCTTGCCCAACTGGGCGAAGAAGGCGCGATCCAGGTATTCCGACCGCACGCCGGTGGCGCACTGCTATTGGGCGCTGTCGGCACCTTGCAGTTCGAAGTGGTGGCACACCGGCTCAAACACGAATACGGCGTGGACACCCGCCTCGCTTCCGCCAAGTATCAGATGGCGCGCTGGGTCACGGCGGACGATCCACGTGAACTGAAACGGTTCATTGATACCAACGCGCATCGTGTCGCCTACGACGCAGTCGATGCTCCCACCTTTCTGGCCTCGTTCGGTGCCGAGTTAAGTGTCGCCCAGGAAAGCTGGAAATTGATTAGCTTCCACCGGCTGCGAGAGCATGCCGGATTGGTGTTCCAGACTCATATGGATGGTTGAACGGGTGTTTGTGTGAACTGTTACTTGCCCCCCCCTAAGTGAGGGGTGTGCCGGTTTTGACGCGTTCCTCACGAATGCAGCGTTAGACCGCTAAACATCGTGAAATTTTATACGTTCGCGATGGGACATGATGGATGACTAAAGCATGGGTTTTGTTATTACGCTATAAAGCTAGACTTGACCCCGTGGATTTTCGATTACTAAAAACAATCTTGTCATAGTTTTATTCGCACAATGATTCTAAAGATGCGGACTATGGAATTGCACCAGAACAAATCTAAAAAAAGAAAATCGAAACGGCCTCGCCCAGCAAAGCCGGATGAGTCATTTTCTATGGGCTCCGTGCGAATGGCTAGATTTGGCAAAAATGTGGTTGTGCAGTCAAGTTGGCAAGAAGAGGACTTTACAAGAATGCAAAGTCACCACGTTGCCCAATATCCAGTTGTTGTTGCCGAAATAAATCAATATATAGATCAGATTGTAGAACTTGTAAGAGTATTGCCTCCTGATAAGCTTTTGCATCGCGCATGGTGGGGAAATGCCATGAGTAGTCTACATATAAAAGCTGAAGTAGATATTGGTCCAGAAGGTGCGATAGCAATGCGTATGATTGATTACATTCAAAGCATCATTGCATCAACGATTCCTTCAGCAACACAGAAAAATGAAGTCTCTGATCAGGACTGGCATGAACTTTGTAAGAGTGTGGAAGCGTTGTTTCGAAAACTGAATGGTCAGTTTCATATCTGTTCTACAGCTAAGAGGAAAATAGAGGATGATAATTACAATGAAAATTTAGAGGAGTTTTTATTCAAATCACAAATCTACTGGTGCAATGTAAGAGGACATAGGTATCAAGTTCATCAATTAGATGCTTTAGATGAATTGATCATTCCGCAGTCGACCGTTATCAAAGAAGTTTTCGAAATAAGTGGTGAAAAAATATCAGAAGAGTTGGGCAAGGTTTGGAACAGTTTAACGTTTGGTATTGAAGAAATGGGGAACTTCAAGAGGGCTTCATTAGACGCTATGAAGGCTGATATACAGGCTGGCTTAGTTGATCCTAATTTAGGGCCCAGCGAAATAATGGCAGACACCCTTAAACGTCATGGACTTAATCAGGATGCTGATAGTGCGTTCGGCAAACTATTTGGGATGGATCTTTTTGATCTTCAGAAATTAACTAATTTACCTGAGTCCTTTCTTGAGGAATTTTCATGGGCACCAGGACAAGATACTGAATTTTTTTCTGAAGGCTCGTTTAAGGGATGGCCACTGAAGATATGGCCAACCTTCAAAAGACCATTTATTAAGATTGATGGTCGATATTATTGTTTCGACATGTACTCACTTTTTGATTACTTTTATCGTCAAATTGAGAAGAAAGTATTCGCTCATTCAGAGCCAGTGAAACAACAATGGGTCAAAATACGTAAGGATATTTCAGAGGCTATGCCGCTAAAGTATCTACAAAAAATCCTGCCCTCAAGCCTCCTCATTAAGGAGGCTTTCTATCAATGGAACACTGGTTCTGGAGGTCAAAAGCAGTGGTGTGAGGCTGACGCACTGATAGCATATGACGACCACTTATTTGTTATTGAAGTGAAGGCTGGATCTTTTACCTATACTTCACCAGCTGATGATTTGCCAGCGTATATCGAATCATTAAAAAACTTAGTGCAGAGTCCGGCTCAACAAGGACAGCGTTTTTTAGATTATTTGGGTAGTGCAGATCAGGTTTCAATTTATGATAGGGATCATAACGAAGTCTATCAAGTTAGAAAAAAAGACTATCGCAATGTTACATTGTGCGCCGTTACTCAAGATCCATTTACTGAGATAGCTGCTCAAATCCAGCATGTTCATCGGATTGGAGTGCATATTGGAAATGCCCCAGTATGGTCGCTCTCCATTGATGATTTGCAGGTTTATGCGGATATATTTAAGAGTCCTCTGGAGTTTCTTCATTATGTAGAACAGCGTATGAGAGCATTTGATTCTCAGGTGCTTAAACTAGACGACGAGCTTGACCATCTGGGTTTATATTTAAAGCACAACAATTATTCACAATATGCAGGGGAGATGGTTGGAAAAAGTACAGCGCATCTTAATTTTCTAGGGTATCGAAGTGATATAGACGGGTATTTCCATGACAAATTGCAGGGCTCTGAAACCTCTATCCAATTATTTCAGGAGATGCCATTTCGGCTTCGTGAAATCATAAATTACTTGAGTGACATCAATAAGCCTGGTCGATCAAGAGTCGCAAGCTATTTATTAGATATTGATGGAGATTCGCGTAAACGAATATCCAATGATCTTGAAACCGAGTTGAAAAATATTGTTATACCTAATAGGATTCGACCATTTTCAACTCACGGTGATGTAAGGCTAACGATTTTTCCATGGAATATACCTTTAGCCTTAAGAAAGGAAGCCGACGCGGTTGATTACACCAAAGCACTTATCATTTTAAATGAGGAAAGAGATCGTTTACTCATTGAGCCAACCTATAATGGAGCTAAAGAACTTATTTACCTAGATTGGCGCTTCATTCAGACTCAAGATATATCTGCCGAAGAGTTGGAAAGATTAAAGGAAATGGCCGAATCAATAAGAGAGAAACGCATTATCAAAGCAAAGGTGGAGTTTGGAAAAATTGGACGTAATACCCCATGTCCCTGTGGCAGTGGTAAAAAGTACAAAAGATGCTGCTCATAGCCTAGACTTTAAGCAACAAAAGAACAAAAGGGGCCACCCATTAGCCGACCCGTTAATCAATGGGGTCAGACTCGATTGATTTTATGGTTAATGGTGGATTCTAATTCCAAGTGCACCACTGTTTAGAATTTAAGTGGACATGATGAGTAAGTCTGATAGTGTGGGCAGTGCGACCCAACCACACCACAATAAAAAAGGGGCCAGGGTCGAGCATTCTATGCAGTATCATCATGCATACCACGAGTATCCCCACACTAAATCAATTGGTTCCACTTAGCGCCGAACGTATCCCCGACAGAAATAGTGCTATTCTTGATTGGCGGTCAACTGGGAAGCCTTGCAGCAATCTGGTTGAACAGCAAGGTTGCACCCAAGCCAGCAAACCGCAGGGTGGGGAAGCCTAGCGAATCACCCGCCGTGCCGAAATCTTCAGTCTTTTTGCAGCGGAGAGCATTCCTTCATCCAAGGTGGCGATGAATGCTGCCCCGTTGTTATGCGCCACTGCCAAGTGCAAGGCATCCGGGCCGCGTAGCTGGGTGGCAAAGTGAGCGACATATTCCTGTGCCAGATCGAAATCATTGGCGCTTGGAATCAGGACAATCAGAGAGGTAGTCACTATCGAATAAAACTCCGCAATCAAATGCTTCCCTTGGCCTGCGGTTAGCATTCCCATGCGTACATCGCGAGAAATCAGGCTAGCAAATTCGACAGATGCTCATTTGCTGACTGCCAGCGTTCCAGCCGCTTGGCGAGAAAGAAAATCCGCAATCTTCGCGGAAGCCGCCTCCTCCCGAAACAGCGGTGTCAGGAAACTGGTATCCAGATAAATCATTCTGCGTCACGCAGCTCGCGTAACGACTCGGCACTGCTGTTTTTCCACGCGGGCACCTGATGGCGAAGCTCTACCAGACGCTGCACCGGCAAAGGCTGCTTGAGAGGGATGGCTGGCACTACCCTTGCAACAGGACGACCGTGACGAGTAATAACAACCTCCTCGCCGGATTCAACAGCATTCAGCAACTCGCTCAAGTGCGCTTTGGCTTGAGCCAGACTCATTGCATGCATATTAAAATCCTTTATGACCCTAAAAAACTCAGTTCGACCTGGACAATCCCCCTGTAAGTCATGCAGTCTATGAGTTTGATAACAAATAGAGGAGTCACCCAATGGGTGAATCAAAACTGAAGCAAACGAAACAGGATGAAACGCTCATGACCGGCGCAGGCGTGCAGACGGTAGCGGGTCGAGTGCAGATACGCTGGGAGAGCAAAAGTGCGGCCACGCCGATGGGGCAACTGGCGTACTTTATCGAATTTCTCAACCTGACCGGACTATGGCAGCGCTGGCTTGAGAATTGCCCATTGACGTACCTTAGTCACAATGCCCCGAGCAAAGCAGATGTGCTGGAAACATGGATGCTCTCGGTGCTGTCAGGCCACAAACGCTATTCCCACGTCACCGCCATCCGATGCGATGGCGTCAATCCAAGTCTGCTGGAGATGAACAAAGTCATCTCCGAAGACTCCATGCGTAATGCGCTCAAGCGCATCCCGGAAGCTGAGGGCACAGCGTGGCTTGACCAACACATTACCGACAGCACGGCGCCACTGCTGGACGCGCCCTGGATCATGGATACCGACACCACGGTGAAGCCGCTCTACGGGAAACAAGAAGGTGCCGTGATCTCCTACAACCCGACGAAACCGGGACGCCCCACACACACCTATCACAGCTACATTATGGCCGGACTGCGCCTCGTACTGGGTGTCGAAGTTCACGCTGGCAACGAGCATGCTGCAAAGCATACACAACCCGGATTGTTGAAGATACTGGATGATCTGCCCACGTCCCGCAAACCCAAGTTGATTCGTGGCGACAGCGCCTTTGGCAACGATCCGATGATGACGGCATTGGAACAACGGAAACAACCGTATCTGTTTAAGCTCAAACTCACGAAGAACGTGAAGCGCCATATCGCTCGCCTCTTTAACCAAAGCGATTGGCGTGATGTCGGTCAAGGCTGGGAAGGTAAAGATGGGGCGCTGATGCTCATAGGCCGGGCACAGGCTCGGCGCGTTGTCGTGATACGTTGCCCCATCAAAGGCGAGATTGTTCTTTCCGGCGCAGACAATGGCCAGCAATTGCTCGGCTTTATCGAAGCCGATCGGCGTGCGGGCAAGGAAATCACCGGCTATGAATATGCGGTCTTGGTGACCAATACCGACTACGAGATTCTCGGCTTGGGCCAACTCTATCGTGACCGCGCGGATGCCGAGAATGTCTTTGACAAGCTAAGGAAACACCGATTTATTCCTTATATTTCCCCCTTCCAACGTAGCCAATAGGTATAATAGGCCGTCGTCATATAGCAAGCGAAAACCATGAATCAGAACACCCGTATTGCAAAGCAACTGAGCTTCTCCCAAGCCGAGTACGGGGCGAAG
>CAMDAX010000106.1 GCA_945888885.1 Nitrosovibrio sp. Nv4
CTGTAATATTTCGTTAAGTCTCACATATCCTTACCAGAAGCATTTACCGCAGGTGCGATAGACATGAACAGAGAAACAATCGACCAGAAAAACTTTGAGCTAATACAACAGGGTGGACATAAAAGAGATGAAGGTGTATCCGCGCTCTATAGGAATTATGAACCAAAATTCAAACGTTTTTTTATGTGCAAATGTGATAATGCGGCAGAACCCGGGAAAGATGCCGATGATCTGGTTCAAGAGACTTTCATCAAAATTGTTCGTAATTGCGAAAGCTATCGGGGCGAATCCACATTGCAGGCTTGGCTTTGGGGGATTGCTTGGAATTGCCTTTATGACTATTGGCGACGCAAAAAAGTCCGCCCAACAGAAAATCTGGATGATGACGGTTGGTTGGCGCTGGAACAGAATTTAACGGCGTTGCAGGCAATTGATCCGCCATTAGCTGGTGATACCCTTGAGGATTGTGTATCAAGAGGATTCAGGGAGTTTGCGAAAAAACAGCCTGAACGGGCTTATGCATTATCTTTGGTGGTGGAGGGTTTTGATACAAGCTACATATCAAATTTCCTCAACCGTACAGAGGGTGCGACGCGCGAATACCTTTCACAATGCCGCAAGAAAATTGAAGTATTTCTTCAACCTTGCCGTGGATATCTGACTATCACGTGAGAGATTTATCCACCACGAAAGGCAATAAGGCTAAATCATGTCGCTTACATATGGCTTCAAAACACCGCAGGATATTCTTGATAAGGTTCATCGGGATGCTGATCTTCTTGACGACGAGGTAACAAGTGACCGTCTTTTCAATTTCGTGGTTACCGCATATTCGCTGATTGACTGGATAAGTGAATCCCGCTTGGCTTCATGCAGCCAGAAGGATGCGGCTCAATCTTTTCGCGAAAGCCAGCCGCTGAAAATATGTGGCGATATTGCCAATGCGAGCAAACACTTTGTCCTTAAGCGGCGTAAACCAATCACCTCATCAGCGGTTTCCATACAAGGCTGGGGATGTGGTAGGTACGGGAAAGGTGGCTGGGGTGTAGGTGAGGAGCAAATTGAGATTGTGTTAAACGATGGAACCAGAATCTCGGGCCAGCAGTTTGTCCAGGATGTGTTGTCGGTGTGGGCTGCCTTTTTTGCGGAGCACCCTATATGAATCATCAGGAAAATACGGCACTAGATCGTGTTGAACCATATTTTTTGACGATATTGCTTATGACCACGTTATGTTTTTGATTGTCTTCCAATGCATATAGCCTTCAATTATGAATAACGACAAAGATCAGGATTGGCTGGATGCTCTTGCCGGAAAACCAAACGTCGACGCTGACCCAGATGTCACGCGACATGCCAGCGCATTACGCCAAGCGATTCAGCAGCACGATGCCGCACTTGATTTAAGTGAAGTTGATACGGAAGAGAATCTGCAGAAGCTCAAATTTCGTCTACGTCGCGAGGGTTTGATTGAAATCGAACAACGCCCGGCTACAGAGCCGCGAATAAAAGGGGGCTGGTTCGGCCAAGTGTTTAGCGGGAGCGGGTTTTCGTTAGCTTTGAACAGACGCTTTGTCCAGTTTGCAATAGCCGCATCGGTTGTACTGACAGTTGGCTTAATGATGCGTACCCATTTGCATCAAGAACCACTGCAAAATGAGTCAGAAATCATGCGTGGTTTGGGTGACCGGCAAATTGTACTGGCGGCAGACCCGGAAGAACGTTTAAGGCAACTCACTGCCGAATTAGATCAACTTGGCATCAAATATCAAGTCGCGCGCAAGGTGGACGAGATTTTACTCAAGATTCAGGGCGTCGATCCGGTGAAGGAGGATGTGGAAAGTTTTCTGGAGCGCAATTACATCAAGCCCCCAGTGAGGGATAGCTTGGAACTGGATATTCGCCCGATACCGAAACCGTGACTTTATTTTCGCCTTTTTCTTCCACATAACATTAATGCTCATGACCGATCTTCTCGCTTTGCATCGCTACTACATTTGGGCGAATCGCTTTCGGGAATATTTTGATGGAGCTATATCCATCATGCCATTGTCCGCCCAGCTTGAGACAGTCTTTGTTGATGATTCTTGGTTATTCCTTTGTCATTGGTACGCGGGGCTATATGTCGTAGTTGAAGGGTGGCAGCGGCTTCAGCTTCAGGATGCAAAGATTGAGGCGCTTCTTACTCCGCCAAATATCACTTTTCTGTGCCGATTCCGCAATGGTGTCTACCATTACCAACGCAATTACAGTGATCCACGCTTTCTGGATCTTATGCAGGCTCGGGGCGTGGTGCCTTGGGTGCGGCAGCTGAACTTGGAGTTCGGACGTTATTTTCTCCAGAATTTCCAGAATCAAGTATCAAAGACAAGCGCTATACCGTGAGCGTTAACGAGTAAGGTTAGATTGTGGCTCGCTTCGAGATCACAATCTAACCTTACTCGTTATGCCTGAAGCCATACAAAAGGAAGGCCGAAAGTGCGACAACCAATTTTCATACTGCTTCTGCTGATGAGTTTGTTTCCCGTTCGTGCATATTCTGGTACGACGGAACAAGATGCTAGACAATTAAATGAACTGGCTGAGATGTTATATCAGCAAGGTAAGTATCAAGAAGCGAGACCGCTAATGCAGCGCGCCCTAGCGATTCGTGAAAAAGTCCTCGGCCCAGAACACCCCGACACCGCCGGCAGCCTCAACAAACTGGCAATGTTGTACTTCACCCTTGGTCAATACGATCAAGCACTGCCGCTGTACCGGCGTGCCCTGGCGATCAACAAAAAAGTCCTCGGCCCAGAACACCCCGACACCGCCACCAGCCTCAACAACCTAGCGGAGTTGTACATAACTCTTGGCCAATACGATCAAGCACTGCCGCTGCATCAGCGCGCCCTGGCGATCAGCGAAAAAGTTCTTGGCCCAGAACATGCCGATACCGCCACCAGCCTCAACAACCTGGCGGCGCTGTATAGCACCCTTGGTCAATACGATCAAGCACTGCCGCTGTATCAGCGTGCTTTGGTGATTCGTGAAAAAGTTCTTGGCCTCGAACATGCCGATACCGCCACCAGCCTCAACAACCTGGCGGTGCTGTATCGCACCCTTGGTCAATACGACCAAGCACTGCCGCTGTATCAGCGTGCTTTGGCGATCACGGAAAGAGTCCTTGGCCTCGAACATGCCGATACCGCCACCAGCCTCAACAACCTGGCGGTGCTGTATCGCACCCTTGGTCAATACGACCAAGCACTGCCGCTGTATCAGCGTGCTTTGGCGATTCGTGAAAAAGTTCTTGGCCCCGAACATGCCGGCACTGCCACCAGCCTCAACAACCTGGCGTTGCTGTATCGCACCCTTGGTCAATACGACCAAGCACTGCCGCTGTATCAGCTAGCCTACCGTTCTGCCCAGTCCGCCCGCGTGCCGACTACCCTGAAACTTGTACAAAGTAATCTCGGCAACTTCTACGCCAAACAAGACAACCCCGCCGCTGCGATTTTCTATCTGAAAGGCGCGGTAAATACCATGCAGGCCATCCGAGATGAATCACGTGGGCTAGACATGGCCTTGCAGAAATCCCTGCTGAAGAAGAACGAAATAGTGTACAAACAATTGGCTGACTTACTGATCGATGAAGGAAATTTGCCTGAAGCGCAGCAAGTCCTGTCTATGCTTAAAGAAGAGGAATACTTCGACTTCATCCGCCGCGATGCCAAGGCCGACCCCCGCAGTACACGCATGAACTACAGCAGTGCCGAGAAGTCTTTCGCCGACCGACTGGACAAACTGGGCAACGATGGTGCTACGCTGGTCGATCAGCTTAATGAATTGAACAAACAAGCCAAGCTGGGACTCACCTCGGAACAAGAGAAACAACGCACACGCATCAAGCAACAATTAGCTGAACAAGCAAAACAGACCATCACCTTACTCAATGACATCGTGCAACAACTGCCAGCAGCAAAAAAACAGCAACTGACCGAGATGATCGGCAAAGAAAATCTGGATCAGCTTCGTGCGACGCTTACATCTCTGGGGCACGGTGCTGTATTGCTGCAGTATCTGGTTACCGATACACGCGTTCGTATCATTCTGACCACGCCGCAGGTGCAAGTTGCCCGTGAGGCAAAAATTCCAGCTAAAGAACTGCACCGTAAAATTGCCGCGTTCCGGCGAATGATAGAAGACCGTACTCTCGATCCGCGCCCATTGGCACAAGAATTGTATCAACTGTTAATCGCCCCGGTGGCGGATGATCTGAAGCAAGCCAATGCCCAGACCCTGATGCTCTCGCTGGATGGCAGCTTGCGTTATCTGCCAATGAGCGCATTACACGATGGCGAGGCATACCTGACCGAGCGTTATCCGCTGGCGATGTACACCGAGGTTGTCAAGGACAAGCTGCGCGAGAAGCCGGATGCGCTATGGAAGGTGGCTGGGTTTGGCATTACGCACCAGATTGGCAAACTTCCGCCTTTGCCAGCGGTGCGACAGGAATTGGACGGCATCATCTACACCGGTTCACGGAAGGTAGGGGGTGGTGTGTTGCCGGGCGACATGTATCTTGACAAGGATTTTACCCAAGCACGCCTACGCGATGTGCTCAGCCGAGATTACCAGGTACTCCACATCGCCAGCCACTTCGTTTTCATACCTGGCACGGTAGCGCAATCCTTTTTATTGCTCGGCGACGGGAAGCAACTTTCATTGGAAGCGCTACGCACCGGCGGATGGAAATTCGACTCAGTGGATATGATGACGCTTTCCGCTTGTGAAACTGCGTTAGGCGTCAGTAATAATGAGGATGGTCGCGAAATAGAAGGTTTTGGCGCACTAGTACAACGGCAGGGTGCGAAGAGTGTACTGGCGACACTGTGGTCGGTGGAAGATCAGAGTACGGCGATCCTGATGCAGTCACTTTACCGGTTGCGGCAGGAAAAAGGCTTGAACAAGGCCGCTGCGCTACGTGAAGCACAACTGGCGCTGATCTCCGGTAAGCACCCACGTCCGACAGTTTCGGGAAAATCAGCAAATCCGGCCAAGCCCTATGCTCACCCATTTTTCTGGGCACCGTTTATTTTGATGGGGAATTGGTTGTAGGTACCGTGCGGCGTATTTGGTGAGAAGTAATCAGTATCTAAATTGGTGCTGGCCCAGGATTCTGAGCGCCGTCGCCACGGTTCCCATCATCTCATTTGTGATAATTCAAAATAAATCCTGACAAATTCCTTCTCCAAACGTCTCTTATATTGAGAGCAGCATTGCAATCCATCGCGTGCAGATGCTTTCAAATTTAAGGAGACGAAAATGTATACGAAGCACGCGGTACAAAGAGCACAGCAACGTGGGATCCCCCCTTTAATTCGAGACTGGCTATTTGCTTATGGCAAAGAGAACTATGACGGAAACGGGGCCATCATCAGATATTTTACAAATGACAGCATTCGAAAGATGGAGCGGGATTTTGGCAGGGAGCCAGTGCGCCGCATGTCAGAATTTATGCGCTGCTATCTGGTTGAAAGTAATGACGGTTATGTAATGACAGTTGGCAAGCGGCACCGGAAGACCCGCATTAATCGGCACTAAGGCCAACAAAATCTGACGCTGACAGAGGATTATCCATAGAAGCAAGCCATCAGTGACAACCGGAGATTGTTTGTCGGAAAGTGGTGGTTGTACATTATCGAAACAAAAGGAGATTAAAAATGAAATCAGGTTATGTTCTTGCTGTTTTATTATTTGCTGCATCTGCACAGGCACAAACTCCACCGAGCCCTAATTCACCTGGTGAAAAGTCTAGCGAGCCCGTGAAAAAATCATCATCTGGCATCTGCCACGCACCAGGCAGTGGTTACTACAAAAAGACCAATAAATTTACGCCCTATCTAACACTAGATGAATGTCTGAAATCTGGGGGAAGGCTACCAAAGAGGTAAAAGTGAGCCTACCAATTTGAATCGGAAGTCCTGTGTTATATGCCAACATCTTATATGCTGGTTCTGTTATGAATGGAATAACCAAAGGAGCAATAGAATGAAGACGATACTGATTTTAGCGTTGCTGACAGCGAACGGTGCATATGCACAGGCAACATCCAACTGGGAGAATTCTCCACAGAAATGGGAAAACAATGCACAAAACTGGGAGAATTCCCCCCGGAACTGGGAAAATAGTTCGCAGAACTGGGAAAACTCCAAACAGAATTACAACTCTACCAATGGCATATATGACCAACGGGGTAACCGCACCGGTTACGAAGTGAAATCGCCCAGCGGGACGGTAAACAGGTTTGACAACGATGGCAACCGCACTGGATACAGGGGGCGGTAAATGACCTCCCTACAACTACCCATGCCGCGAAGTATCTTGAGGAGGTTTTTGAGCATACAATTTATTCCCAATCTTTTCCTTGCCTTGAGCCTGCTCATCGGCGGGATGTATTCCAATAACCTGCATGCTCAATCAGAGGGGTATGAGGCACATGCCGCCGATGAGCGCTTGGTCTATACAGTCAAAGTAAATGCCGATGGCAGTGATGTCGAGACCATAGAACACACCGTGCTGATACGTGCACAGTTTGCTGTCGACTCTCAATCTCAGGCAGATATTAGTTATAACGGCAGCCTCCAGAAGGTTGAGGTGCTTGAGGCCTATACGATTACCCCACAAGGCAAGAAAATCCAGGTAGCAAAGAATGCCATTCGTACCGTGGCGGATGCTATTTCTAGCGGGGCGCCCCAGTTCTCGGATACAAAACACCGCATTATCATTTTCCCGAATGTCACGGTGGGGTCGAGGACGTATTACAAGGTCAGGACGACGACTCACACCCCCCTATTCCCCAAACATTATGTGGCCGGATTCAGCTTCTCACCTAACAGCGAATATGGCCATTTCGAATTAAACCTGACGCACCCCGCCAGTATGCGTATTCAAGCGGAGAGTAGCG
>CAMDAX010000107.1 GCA_945888885.1 Nitrosovibrio sp. Nv4
CAGGGCTACTACGAAGAACGCTATCGCGAAAGAGTGTTGCGGCAACTGGCTCAACGTGCTGAAAAATTGGGGATGAGACTCGTCGTCAATGAACAGCCCGCTTAATTCAGGTTTTTAAAATCAGAGAGTTGGGAGGTGTTTCTTAAGAGGTATCGCTGTTCGCGAATACCCAACCAAAGTTGGCCCGGCTGACTATGCCTTATTTGTTGATAAGAAGGCGCTCGGCATTATTGAGACCAAGAAGGAAGACCTCGCGCATAAGATCACCGAAGTGGAAGCGCAAACAGAAGGCTACGCAGTAGCCAAGCTGAAATGGGTCAATAACGAAGAGCCTTTACCTTTCCTCTACGAAAGCACCGGCATCATCACTCGCTTCACCGATACGCGGGACCCCAAGCCGCGTTCGCGCGAGGTGTTCAGCTTTCACCGTCCGGAAACACTCAGGGAATGGTTGTCGCAAAGCGACTCGTTGCGCGCACGCCTGCACCACATCCCCGCGCTCAACCCTGACAAATTACCCGCCAAGGAATTGCGCCTGCGCGATTGTCAGGAAACCGCGATCATCAATCTTGAGGAATCGTTCAAAGCAGACCGCCCGCGTGCGCTGATCCAGATGGCGACGGGCGCAGGCAAAACCTACACCGCCATCACCTCGATCTACCGCCTGCTCAAGCACGCGCACGGCAAGCGGATATTGTTTCTGGTAGACACCAAAAACCTTGCCGAACAGGCCGAGCAGGAAATGATGTCCTACGTGCCGATTGACGATAACCGCAAGTTCACCGAGCTATACAACGTGCAGCGACTCAAGTCCTCTTTCGTCGCCAAAGATAGCCAGGTGTGCATCTGCACTATCCAGCGGCTGTATTCCATCCTCAAAGACACGCCGCTGGATGAAGCCGCCGAAGAAATCAACCCTGCGGAAATGAAGCAATCCAAAACTCCGATGCCAGTGGTCTACAACGAAAAAGTCCCACCGGAATTTTTCGACTTCATTTTTATCGACGAATGCCACCGCTCCATCTACAACCTGTGGCAACAGGTGATCGATTATTTCGATGCCAGCCTGATTGGTCTCACCGCCACGCCAGACAACCGCACCTATGGTTTCTTCAAGAAGAACGTGGTCAGTGACTACAGTCACGAAAAAGCGGTGGCCGATGGCGTGAATGTCGGCAATGAAATCTACGTCATCGATACGCAAATCACCCAGCAAGGCGCGCAAATCAATGCGCACCAGCAAGTAGAGCGGCGCGAAAAACTCACCCGCAAGAAACGCTGGGAACAGCAGGACGAAGACGAAGCCTATTCCGCCACGCAACTGGATCGCAACATCGTCAACCCGGATCAAATTCGCACCGTCATCCGCACCTTCCGCGACAAACTGCCGGAGATTTTTCCCGGACGCACCGAAGTGCCCAAGACGCTGATCTTTGCCAAGACCGACAGTCACGCCGACGACATTATCCAGACCGTGCGCGAAGAATTCGGCGAGGGCAACGCCTTCTGCAAAAAGCTCACCTACAAAATCGAGGAAGACCCCAAGTCAGTACTGGCGGATTTTCGCAACGCCTATTACCCGCGCATTGCCGTCACCGTGGACATGATCGCCACCGGCACCGATGTGAAGCCGCTGGAATGCCTACTGTTCATGCGCGACGTAAAAAGCCGCAACTACTTCGAGCAAATGAAAGGCCGGGGCACGCGCACGCTGGACATGGACGACCTGAAAAAAGTCACCCCCTCCGCCGTCAGCGCCAAGACCCACTACGTCATCGTCGATGCTATTGGCGTAACCAGATCGCTCAAAACCGCCAGCCAGCCACTCATCACCAAACCCACCGTGCCGCTCAAGGATTTGGCGATGCAAGTGATGATGGGCGCGACCGATGAAGACACGGTGAGTTCACTCGCCGGACGCTTGGCACGGCTCAACAAGCAACTGGATGTCGATGACCAACGCCGCATCCGCGAAGCTGCGGGCGGACTGGAACTCAGCCATCTCATCGGCAAACTGTTCGGCGCGATTGATGCCGACAACATCGAAGCCCGCGCGCTTGAATTGGCTAAACAACCCATCGGCACCGACCCCGGCGACGACAAGCGCCAGTTCGCGCAACAGCAATTGGTGAGCGAAGCTGCCCGTGTGTTAAATGGCTAACTGGTTGAACTCATCGACGCCATCCGCCGCGACAAAGAACAGACCATAGATCACGACAACCTCGACAGCCTGGTGCGTGCTGAATGGGACAAAGACGCCGCCAATAACGCGAAAGCCTTGACCTCCGAATTTGCCAATTACCTGAAAGCGAATCAGGACAACATCGAAGCCCTCACCATTTTCTTCAGCCAGCCCTACCGACGGCGCGAACTCAGCTTCGACCTGATCCGCCGGGTGCTGGACAAACTCAAATCCGACAAACCCAAACTCGCCCCGTTGCGCGTGTGGCAAGCCTACCGCCAGTTGGACGACTACAAAGGCGCGCAGCCCATCAGCGAGCTGACGGCATTGGTTGCGCTGATCCGCCGCGTGTGCGGCATGGATGCCAAGCTTTCCACCTTCGACGACACCGTGCGCCGCAACTTCCAGGACTGGGTGATGAAACACCACTCTGGTGGCGGTAATAAGTTCAACGAAGAACAAATGAACTGGCTGCGCATGATCCGCGACCACGTCGCCAACTCCTTCCACATCGAGCGCGACGATCTGGAAATGTCGCCGTTCGACGGACAAGGCGGGCTGGGGAAAATGTATCAGTTGTTTGGTGCAAAGATGGAGTCGTTGCTGGATGAATTGAATGAAGCGCTTGTCGCCTGACTTTGCTAGAATCCACATATAGCACATATACGAGGAGATTCTCATGGCTCAACTGCATTGTTATGTTCCCGAAGATATTGCCCAACTAGCGCAGCACAAGGCAGCGCAATCGGGGTTGAGCCTTTCGCGTTATCTTGCGGAGTTAGTCAAACGTGACACGCAAGCGAACAATGGCTGGCCGGAAGGTTATTTCGACCTGTTTGGCAAGTGGGAAGGCGAACCCTTGGAGCGCCAGCCACAAGGCGAGTACGAAAAGCGGCTTGAGCTCAAATGATCTATCTGCTCGACACCAATGTTTGCATTCACCTGCTCAACGAAAGCCAATCACAGGTCATCAACAACTTCCGTCGCCATAATCCTGCCGAGATAGTTTTATGCAGCATGGTTAAGGCGGAACTGCTCTATGGCGCACGGCGCAGCCAGCGGGTAGAAGCCAACCTGCAACTGCTTAAAGCCTTTTTCGCCCCACTGCAAAGCCTGTCTTTCGACGATGAATGCGCCGAACACTACGGGCAAATTCATGCCGACCTGTTAAACCAAGGCAAACCCATCGGCCCGAATGACCTGATTATCGCCGCCATCGCCCGCGCCCACGATGCCACCCTGATTACCCACAACATTGGTGAATTCAGCCGCGTGGCAGGATTGCGCATGGAAGATTGGGAGGTGGCTTGATGAGTGAATTGAATGAAGTGCTGGTGGCGTGATACAAATCCCCCCTAGCCCCCCTTTTTCAAAGTGGGGAACTAAAAACGGAGTTGCGGCGATGGTTGCCTTCCCCCTTTGCAAAAGGGGGAGAGCTTGCGAGGGGGCAGAGGGGGATTTGAATTGAAACACTATAACGCAAAACTTAAGGAAAGCTCACGCACGCTCCGATCTAACATGACCGATGCCGAGCAAATGCTATGGCACCACCTCCGACGCAAGCAAATACAAGGCATGCAGTTCTATCGGCAAAAGCCATTGCTTTCATTCATTGTGGATTTTTATTGCCCGGCTGCGAAGCTGGTTGTTGAGTTGGATGGAAGTCAGCATTATGAAGCTGAACATCAAGCAAAAGATCAAGACCGCGATGCCGCATTGGCAGGTTTGAATTTGCAAGTGTTGCGGTTTGATAGTCGGCAGGTGTTGCTGGAAACGGATGCGGTACTGAGTGTAATAGATGAAACAGTGAAGGGGCGGATGTGAGTAAAAGCAAATCCCCCCTACCCCCCCTTTTTCAAAGTGGGGAACAAAAGCCAGTGCGGCGGAATTGGTTGTCTTCCCCCTTTAAAAAAGGGGGACTGAGGGGGATTTGCCGTTGTGCATTTTTGCGCCCATTGAATGAAGGGTGGGTGGCGTGATGAGTGATGTAATGAAAATGCCCAAAAGTTGGGTGCAGGTAACTACTGCCGATATTGGAAAAATTGTTTCAGGCGGAACACCATCCACAAAAGAGAATTCCTATTGGGGCGGAAATATCAGTTGGATTTCGCCTTCCGATCTCACAGGGTATAGCAACAAGCATATCGCCAAAGGTGCGAAGTCCATCACTCTAGACGGATTGAAACATAGTTCTGCAACCATCATGCCTGCGGGCAGTATCCACTTTTCATCGAGAGCACCAATTGGTTACACCGTCATAAGCTCCTGTGACATGACAACAAATCAAGGCTTCAAAAGCCTTACTCCGGTTCAAGGGATTTTCAATGAGTACATCTATTACTACTTTAAAGGCGCGAAACAGTTAGCCGAGTCAAAAGCAACTGGCACAACATTTAAGGAAATTTCAGGTGCGGCTTTTAGCAAACTGCCGGTACCACTTCCACCAACCAACGAACAACACCGCATCGTCGTCAAAATCGAGGAGCTATTTTCCGAGCTGGACAAGGGCATCGAGAACCTGAAGACCGCGCAGGCGCAGCTCAAGGTGTATCGCCAGGCGCTGCTGAAACACGCTTTCGAGGGCAAGCTTACCGCGCAGTGGCGCGAACAGAACCGCGACCAACTCGAAACCGCCGCTGCCTTGCAAATGCGCATCCAGCAAGAGCGCGCGCAACGCTACCAGCAACAACTCGCCGAGTGGGAAAGCAAATCCCCCTCAGTCCCCCTTTTACAAAGGGGGAAGGCAACCAGCGCAGTGACATCACTGACAGTTCCCCACTTTGAAAAAGGGGGGCTAGGGGGGATTTCCAAACCCAAAACCCCGAAACCCCTGCCGCCGCTCACCGCCGAAGAACTGGCTGAGTTGTCTGCGTTGCCGGAGGGTTGGACATGGGCGAAGCTTGGTGAGCTCACATGGTCAGTGAAGGATGGCCCGCATTTCAGCCCAAAATATGTGGAGAAAGGGATTCCATTTATTTCTGGTGGGAATATACGGCCGGACGGGGTGGATTTCGAAAAAGCAAAACACATTTCCAAAGAATTACACCAAGAATTATGCAAACGATGCAAGCCCGAGATCGGCGATATTCTATACACGAAAGGTGGGACTACCGGCATTGCTCGCGTGAATACCTTTAACGTGGATTTCAATGTGTGGGTACATGTCGCCGTTCTGAAATTAACTTCTGTCGTAAAACCGTTTTACTTGCAACATGCTCTGAATTCTTCCTTCTGCTACTCGCAATCACAAAAATATACGCATGGTGTTGGCAATCAGGATTTAGGGTTGACTCGTATGGTAAATATTGTTTTGGGGATTTGTTCCATCGAAGAGCAGGCTGAGGTAATTAAACTCGTTGATGACAAAATGTCAGTGATTGACCAGCTCGACCAAACCATCACCACCTCCTTGCAACAAGCCGAAGCCCTGCGCCAGTCCATTCTAAAGCGCGCTTTCTCCGGCCAACTGGTGCCGCAAGACCCGCACGACGAACCCGCATCTGAGTTGCTGGCGCGCATCAAGGCGGAGTTGGCAACGGTTGCCGCCAAGCCGCGCAAGAATCCAACCAGTGACAAATTGTCACCGGTTGAAATAGCTCCATCACCCATGAGCAAGGAGCCCTGACCATGCAGCCCCAGCCAGCCATCTTTGAAGAGCATGAAATCCGTCGTTTGTATGACGAGGAGACGGAAACCTGGTGGTTTTCGGTGGTGGACATTGTGCAGGTGCTGACCCAGCAGCCGGATTTCCAGACCGCCAGAACCTATTGGAGAGTGCTGAAAAACAGGCTGGGCAAGGAAGGCAGCGAGTCGGTTACAAAATGTAACCGACTGAAATTGCCTGCCGCTGATGGAAAGTATTACCTTACCGACGTCGCGACCGCAGAGACATTGCTACGCTTGGTGCAGTCCGTACCCAGCCCCAAGGCCGAGCCGATCAAACTGTGGCTGGCGAAGGTGGGCTACGAGCGGATGCAGGAGATGGCCGACCCTTCGCGTTCGCTGGATCGCGCCCGCGAGACCTGGCAAAAGCACGGGCGCAGCGAGAAGTGGATACAGCAGCGCATGACCGGCCAGGAGACACGCAACAAGCTGACCGATTACTGGAAAGAGCACGACGTCCAGGAGGGCAAGGAATACGCCATCCTTACCAATATCATTCATCAGGAGTGGGCCGAGGTAGATGTGAAGGCGCACAAGGCGATGAAGGGTTTGAAGTCGCAAAACCTGCGCGACCACATGAGCGAGGCGGAGCTGATCTTTACCGCGTTGGCGGAGCTTTCCACGCGCCAGATCGCCGAAAGCATAGAGGCCACGGGCATGAACGAGAACGAAGCTGCGGCAAAAACCGGCGGCGGTATCGCCAAAAAAGCGCGGTTGGAGCTGGAAAGTAAAACGGGCAAGCGGGTCGTTTCGGCAGAAAACTATTTGCCTCCGGCAAAGAAAAAGCTGGCGCAGAAAAAGAAGGGGTAATTACCCTTTAATAAGGGTAATAGAGAGGGTAATAATGATTTTTCAAATCACCTGAATTGTGCACACGCTGTGTGCACAATCAGAAACAAACTTTAAGGCAACTCAATGAACGCAACCGCATCTATCGTTTCCAAAGTCTGGAGTTTTTGCACCACGTTGCG
>CAMDAX010000108.1 GCA_945888885.1 Nitrosovibrio sp. Nv4
CAACACTTGGGCTTTCTTCACTTCTTTTTGGCTCATGAGTTTGTCCATTTTAAATTTGTCCGCCAATGTTTTAAACAGGGGGTGAGTTTAATCACCAGCGGACATTTCTACTTGGGAGAAACCGGACATTACTACTTTGCGCTAACACATGGCTTCCACCTGTTGCGTACTCACGCCTTCAGTGTTATAGATGATGACATGCTCTACTGGCTGCCAAGGTCGGCACTGAACAAGAATCTCTGCGGCGCGTCCTGCTGACCCCCACAAGTGCATGCAGAGTTTAATCTGTTCGCGCAGGCTATCTCTGACACCGAGCATCGTTTCGATATAGCCTTTGCCAGTGTCGGGCTGCAGATTGGAGCGAATTGTCCTAGCAGCAATATCGGATAATTCGGTGTAACAGTTAATTTTAGCGATACCATTTAGAATCAATTTATGGTATTGCTCTTCAGTCAGTCCGCTACCGCCGTGCAGCACAAGCGGGATACCCAGCATGTCATTGATGCGTTTCAAGCGCCCAAAATCCAGTTTAGTGCGACCTCGCTGGCGGCCATGTACCGTACCGATGGAGACCGCCAGACAGTCCACGCCCGTACGCTCGACGTATGCTTTGGCTTCTTCTGCTGCAGTGTAAACACCCTCACCAGGGTATTTGGCTGCATTTTCACCCTCCCCACCGCCCACATACCCCAGCTCACCCTCTACGGCTGCGCCGCAGGCATGAGCCATATCTGCCACATGCCGGGTTTGAGTGATATTGACAGGAAATGACTCAAGCGAAGCATCCATCATCACGCTATTGCAACCGAGATTGATTGCGCGCACGGCGGAGGCATGACTTGTCCCATGATCGGAATGGATGGCGACCGGTACCGTGGCATTACGTGCGGCATGTTCAACTGCTGGCATGATGAGCCCGAAGTCAAAATGCTCAAAGTGTGATTCAACAAGATTGAGAATGACGGGTGAGCGGCAGTGTTCTGCTGCCGTGACAATCGCCTCCAAAAAATCAAGATTTATTAAGCCGAATCCACCTACCGCATAGTTATTATGGTAAGCATGATTCAGCATATCCCGCATATCCACGAGTGGCATGTTTTTCCCTATATCCTTTGCTGTGCTTTACACTTCTTCACACCCATGAATCAAGAGCTGGTTGAGCGCTTGATGCAGGTCATCCAGTGCTGAGCCCATGATGAGACCAGCACAGTTATGATAAAGCCATAATTCACATGCGACGGGCTGATACAGATTATTGCGCGCGTGAATTTGAAATTCGCGCCATGCCATTACCGGTTGGTCATCGGCAAAACTGTCAACACATAACCAGATGGCGCTGTTAAGGATTACTACCAAACCGCGATGAAGCGGCAGTGGTACACGCAAGGGGCTGCCTAGTCGCAACAAGGCGAGGCGTCCCCGGTTATAACAGGCCGCTTCAATCTTCTTGGGGAAAATGCGCAAGGGGTGAGTCAGCGTATCCATACCAGTTACAGTGCCATCGTTCGCCTGTCATTTTTTTGTTTCCGTACCGGAATTGGATTCACCATCGAGCTTGCCTTCGAGGAACACGCGGCTGGCTAGAATATCTTCCGCTTCAAGTGTCATGAGATCAATTTTGGCTAATGATTTCTTCGCTCCCTCGAACAAGCGATTGGCTTGGCGCAGCCGCGCCCGGTCCAGGGCGTTGCGAACCGAGCGGGCATTGGCGAAATGCTCCAGCTTCATGCGTAGCCGGATATAATCACCGAAAGCTTTTTCGCCTTCAGGACTAAAGCGGTAATTCTGGGCCGCCAGCATCAGTCTGGCGATCGCAAGTAATTCATCTGCATCGTAATCCGGGAAGTCGATGTGGTGCGCGATACGCGAACGCATGCCAGGATTGCTATGGAAGAACTTTTCCATCCTGTCTTTATAGCCGGCCAGGATCACGACTAGGTCATCGCGGTTATTCTCCATCGTTTGCAGCAGGATTTCTATGGATTCAGCGCCATAATCGCGTTCGTTCTCAGGTTTATAGAGGTAATAGGCCTCATCGATAAACAGCACTCCCCCCATCGCTTTCTTCAGTACTTCTTTGGTCTTGGGGGCGGTATGGCCGATATATTGACCTACCAGATCGTCGCGGGTGACGGAAACAAGGTGTCCTTCACGGACATAACCCAGGCGGTGTAAGATTTCGGCCATACGTAGCGCTACAGTAGTCTTGCCGGTACCAGGGTTGCCGGTAAAACACATGTGTAGACTGGGTGCCCCGGCGGTCAGGCCCAATTTCTTGCGCACGCGGTCGACGAGCAATAGCGCCGCCGTCTCGCGGATGCGGGTTTTCACGGGTTTCAAGCCGATCAATTCACGATCAAGCTTATCCAGTACTTCCTTGATGTTGGAAGCGCGGAATTCTGCATCCAGATCAACCGGACTGCTATCGGAAGGGGTAAGTTCTTTCGTATGTTTTTTCACGTTTGATCCATACAATAAAGCCATGCAAACTTCATTCGGGAAATCTATCAACCAAAATGACAGTTGTCTTGTGCTGGAAATCGGTTTTATGCAACAACAATACGGCAAATTCTTCGCCAGCAACAAAGAGCAGAAGGGGAGACGATAGAAGTCAATTTCCGTAACTCGTCAGTCTTCCTCCCACCCCAATCATTTCCCTTCCCCTTCAAGAAAAGGGGAAGGGAATCCTTCGTTAATACCGCTCACCCTCCGGCTTGTCGGTCGCATAGGAGTGAATAGTGTAACTAATACTCCGGCCTGCCCCTTCTTGCCGCACCACACTAAAGCCCGGTTCTGTCTTCGGTCGATTGACAATATATGACATAGTTGGACTCTCCACCCCGCGCGTCGAGTTAAACGCGGTAACGCGGATATAGTGGTTCGGGAACGTCTTGCGGCAGCTGTTGATTTCCATCAGAATCCCCGCAGGGTCCTTCAGGTCAAACATCGGGTTGCCGAACATTTCCCAATAAGTATTGCGGGGATGTGGGTCATCGGTGTACTCGATACCTATCGCCCAGCCGTTCTTCAACGCATATTTTAATTGCGCCGAAATTTGCTTATCTGTCAGCGGGGGCAGGAAAGAGAACTGACCTTGGGTTACAAGATTTCCTACATTGGTCATCATAATTATTTTCTCCTAGGTGTGATTAGACGCTGGCCGTGGTGGATGGCACAAAATCGGGGGTGTCGGTGGATTCGTAATTGAAGCTGATATCCTTCCACGTCTCTAGTGCTTGTTTAAGCGGCGTGCACCACTTGGCGGCAGCCTCTAGGATCTGCGGACCTTCCTTCAGATAATCGCGGCCTTCGTTGCGCGCCAGTATCATCGCTTCCAGCGCAACACGATTGGCAACCGCGCCGGCTTGAATGCCTTGCGGATGACCGATGGTGCCGCCGCCGAACTGCAGTATCACATCTTCGCCGAGATAATGAATCAACTGATGCATCTGGCCGGCATGAATGCCACCCGAAGCAACCGGCATAACCTTATTTAGCGAAGCCCAGTCTTGCTCAAAGAACAGACCCTTTTCGAGTTGCACCGACGTGTGTGTATCGAGCAGAGTATCGTAAAAGCCCTGGATCATGAGCGGATCACCCTCGAGCTTGCCAACGACCGTACCGGCGTGAATATGATCTACACCTGCCATTCGCATCCACTTGCAGATCACGCGGAAATTCATGCCATGATTTTTCTGCCGCGAGTAGGTCGAATTACCGGCACGATGCAGATGCAAAATCATGTCGTTCTTACGCGCCCATTTTGCCATCGACTGGATCGCGGTGTAGCCAATCACCAAGTCGATCATGACGATGACCGAACCTAATTGCTTGGCGAATTCCGCGCGTTCGTACATGTCTTCCATGGTGCCCGCAGTGACGTTCAGGTAATGGCCCTTGACTTCGCCGGTGGCGGCAGAAGCCTTGTTGACCGCTTCCATGCAATAGAGAAAACGGTCACGCCAATGCATGAAAGGCTGTGAATTGATGTTCTCGTCGTCTTTCATGAAGTCAAGGCCACCCTTGAGCCCTTCGTATACCACGCGCCCGTAGTTACGACCAGAAAGACCCAGCTTCGGTTTGGTAGTGGCACCCAGCAATGGCCTGCCGAATTTGTCGAGGCGCTCGCGTTCCACCACGACGCCGGTGGCGGGACCCTGGAAAGTTTTGAGGTATGCGACCGGAATGCGCATGTCTTCCAGGCGCAGCGCTTTGACCGCTTTGAAGCCGAACACATTGCCGATAATGGAAGCGGTCAGGTTGGCAATCGACCCCCCCTCGAACAGATCCATGTCATAAGCGATGTAGGCGAAGTACTGCGCCTCGTTCTTGGTGCCAGGGCCGGTGTTGGGCACCAGTTCCGAGCGATAAGCCTTGGCACGGTAGAGTTCACAGGCGGTCAGGCGGTCAGTCCATACCACGGTCCAGGTAGCGGTGGAGGATTCACCGGCGACTGCAGCGGCAGCTTCCTCATGATCCACTCCAGGTTGTGGAGTGATGCGGAACAGGGCGATAACATCCGTGTCTTTGGGTACGTAATCAGGCTCCCAATAGCCCATTTTCTTGTACGGAATGACGCCAGACTTGTAGCGGTCTTTACCTTCTTTGATCGTTTCGGAAGCCATAATAATCTCCAAGTTATTGAAAAACCGCACCATATCCACTTTTCAAGAAATATGAACAGCAGGTAATACCAGTTCAATAAAAAAGTATTTTCCGACGCGTTGCATGCATCATGTAATATTATTATCATAAATAACAATCAAACCTATCGATAAATTTGATAGACTATTCTCTATGGATAAGAGGAGTGATTCATGCGTCATAGTACTTTGCGTCAATTTGAAGTTTTTGAAGCCATTGTCCGTCTGGGAAGTTTTACACGCGCCGCTGAAGAGCTATTTTTGACTCAACCCACGGTGTCGATGCAAATCAAGAAATTAACCGATGCAGTCGGTTTGCCGCTGTTCGAGCAAATTGGCAAGAAAATGTATCTCACCGATGCCGGACGCGAGTTGCATCAAACCTGCCGCAGCATTTTCGAACACCTCACGCAGTTCGAGATGATTGCGGCAGATATGAAAGGACTGAAGGCTGGCAAACTGCGGCTTGCGGTGGTGACTACCGCAAAATATTTCGCGCCGCGCTTGCTGGGGATGTTTTGCCAGCAATATCCGGGCGTCGAGGTCTCGCTCAAAGTGTCCAACCGTGCGCGTGTATTGGAACGCTTGGCAGACAATCAGGACGATCTCTATATCTTGGGTCAGCCGCCGGAGGAAGTAGATGCGGTGGCACAGGCGTTCTTGGAGAATTCGCTGGTCGTGCTTGCACCGGTCAATCATCCGCTTGCCAATAAGAAAAGAATCACGCTTAGGCGTATAGCCGAGGAGCCATTTTTATCGCGCGAGCCTGGTTCCGGCACGCGCATTGCGACGGAACGTATTTTCTCTGAACAGGGTTTGAAATTAAAAATACGAATGGAATTAGGAAGTAATGAGGCAATCAAGCAGGCCATTATTGGTGGCTTGGGCATTTCAGTCTTGTCACGCCACACCTTGGCGCTGGATGCGCCCATGGGACAATTCGCTGTGCTCGATGTGCAGGGCTTTCCGATTGAGCGGCAGTGGTACTACGCCTACCCATCGGGGAAACAGTTGTCTATTGTGGCGCAGGTATTTTTGGGTTATTTACAGCAAGCGCCGCAGCTTTTGGTTGAAGTGCCTTGCCATCACGCGAATATCGGACACTGCCCGCTTCTTCCCAATGGCAAGGATGGGGCGACGTTAACAGGTAAACCCTGAGCGGAGTTCGATTTAGTGGACGGGCAAGTCACCTAGATTATGCCGCAGATTGTTGTCTGTTAGCATAAAACTGGTTAGCGAAATCAGCGGGTACTTGATTGCCGATTTTCGCATGACGCGGGGGGTTGTTGAGCAGAAGATGGCTAATCCTTCGCTCAAGAGGACATCTCACAAACGGACCGCCGCTTAGGTCAGACGTTGAACGTCTGCTTTCCGAGTTAGCTAACTTCCGCTTAGTGTCGAGAGTACGCAGTCGCGATTTGAGAAAGCTGACGTTCTGAATGACTTCAGCGCCTATGGCCGCTGATGGTTCCTTACCGGTCGTTGGCCCATCTGGACGTCACCGGCAGCAAAGGCCGATGAGCAGACGCTTGATGAGGCTAGCATGAGGACCGGCAGCACAAGCAGGCGCTTCTTATCGACAAGTCTACTATGGGGCTACTAACATAAAGCAACAAGGACTTACATTGCTGCAAGTCCTTGTTTTATTGGTGGGCCGTGTCGGATTTGAACCGACGACCTACGGATTAAGAGTCCGCTGCTCTACCAGCTGAGCTAACGACCCGGAATAAACCGGAATGTTCTGAGGCAAATAGCGGGTAAGAACAATTACATCACACCTTGAAAGCACTACTGTTGCTTACTGTAGACCATTATCTGTTCGCCATATCCCCCGAAAATTATCCCGAGCTATTGATGGCAAAGTACTTGATGGGGGTGCATTCTATCAAACTTCCGGCACTTCCCATGATTTTCTGCTCCACCTTGTTAGCGCAAAGTAGTAATGTCCGGTTTCTCCCAAGTAGAAATGTCCGCTGGTGATTAAACTCACCCCTGTTTAAAACATTGGCGGACAAATTTAAAATGGACAAACTCATGAGCCAAAAAGAAGTGAAGAAAGCCCAAGTGTTGG
>CAMDAX010000109.1 GCA_945888885.1 Nitrosovibrio sp. Nv4
CTAAAAAAGCAAAAGTCAATCAGGTTCTTGGTTTCCAGGGTCTGGAACGAATACAAATGAAAGAAGCCTTAGCGGGCGATATTGTATTAATCAATGGCGTAGACGAGCTGAGCATCGGCACCACGCTGGCCGATATCGACAATCCCGAAGCATTACCTATCCATATGGTGGATGAGCCGACACTCACCATGACCTTTCAGGTCAATACCTCGCCTTTTGCCGGGCAGGAAGGCAAATTCGTCACCAGCCGTCAGTTGCGCGAACGCCTGGAAAAAGAATTGCTCATCAATGTTGCAATGCGGCTGGAAGAAACCAATGAAACCGATTCATTCCTGATCTCCGGACGTGGTGAACTGCATCTCACTATTTTGCTGGAAAATATGCGCCGCGAAGGCTACGAACTAGCTGTCTCCCGCCCGCATGTCGTGATCCGTGAAATCGACGGGGTTAAATGTGAGCCGTTTGAAATGCTCACGGTCGACGTGGAAGAAGCCAATCAAGGCGCGGTAATGGAAGCCTTAGGCGCACGTCGCGGCGATTTGCTGGATATGGTATCGGATGCTAAAGGACGTGTCCGTCTTGATTATCGCATCCCGGCGCGCGGCTTGATCGGCTTCCAATCCGAATTCATGACCATGACACGGGGTACCGGTTTGATGAGCCACGTGTTTGATGAATTCGCCCCAATGCGCCAGGAAATTCCACCGCGCAGAAATGGTGTGCTGATTTCTGCCGAAAAAGGTGAAGCCGTCGCTTATGCCTTATGGAAACTGCAAGATCGCGGCCGCATGTTCGTGAGCCCCGGCGACCGTTTATACGAAGGCATGGTAATTGGCATCCACACCCGTGATAATGATCTGGTAGTCAACCCAATCAAAGGCAAGCAACTAACCAATATCCGCGCATCCGGAACCGATGAAGCGGTGACTTTAGTTCCACCAATTCAGCTCACGCTGGAATCCGCGATTGAATTTATTGCGGACGATGAGCTGGTGGAAATTACGCCGAAAACGATCCGTATCCGTAAGCGTTTCTTGCTGGAACACGAACGCAAACGTGCTTCGCGCGCAGCGGCTTAATAACTGATTTTCAATCTAATCGCGCCGGTATTGAACGAATCATACCGGCGCGCTAAAACTTACGGCCGCAACGGCTTGTCAGTTTCCGCTTTAACTTTACCGTTTTTCAGCAAATTGGGTGTCGGGCCGATCGGCTCGAAGTCCTTCAGCAACGGCACATCGTCCTTGTTGACCCAGCGGATATCCATATCATAAGTGCCAACGGCCCCCAGCTGCCCGTAAATTTCTTGCCATCCGGGGTAAATGTCCAGCACATATCCTCCCCGCCCGGTATTGACCGCATCACCGAGATTCAACGGCTCCTGCCATTCGCCCTCGGCATTTTGATGCGAAATCCACTCATCATGCCCGCCGCGCGAACCCAAGTCAGTCCGCATGCTGGTGATGATCAGGCTCTTGCCTTCCTTGGACAACCCGGATTAGAGATAGGAATTAACAAGATATCACTTCGTGTGTATTAATGTCGGTGCGCGCTTTAGTCTCCACCATGAAGATTGCTGAATCGGTTTCCGCAACAAAGTCGGGAATGTATTCCGGCTGCTCGGGACCCAGTTTGTAATAAACCTGAAATTGGCCTTTGGCAGGCTTGAACCATTTTAATGCATCCCTTTCAAGAAAGATGGCAAAGCGCCGCTCGGTATCCGAGTCGAACTTCTGCAGCGGATACAGGCACTTTGCGAAACCGCCAAACAGCATCTGCTTGATGCGGCTGGTCTCAATCACGGTCTCACGGAAGTGGTGAGCCGTCTGACCTGCTGTAGCGGTGTAGTTGCACGGCTTGAGTTCCGTAAAACCGCGGCTGACCTGCACCTCGTACTCAGTCGCCTCCTCCCAAAAGTGGGCCATCATCTGCGCATGGATTTCGCGCGCGATCAGGCGACGGTCACGATCCAGTACATTTATGGATTCTTCCTCCGAGAGATAGCCGCGCAAATGCTGCACCATCTGACCCGCGAAGTCGTAGAGCAGATCGGCATGGATGAAGTAGTCGATGTCGTCGAAGTCCACCAGAGCGTGGACGATGTAATCCTCAGGGCGCCGCTCCTTCAACCCGACTTCAGTCGACAAAGTGAACTGCTCATTCGTGCGCAGCATCTGCCCGACGATCTCTCGTTCCCCCGGCTGTAGATGAAGCTGGCTCATGTCCAGCGTGAACGCATGAAATCCCGTCGTAACCTCACCGGTCGGCACCACGGCAATGCGCGGAATGTCGATGGTCTGCTGCACCACGATCTCGGTGGTCTTAGCCACCACGGCCGATAGGTCGAGCACAGGGGCGGATTCATCCGCGCCCGCTAGCAAATCGCCTTGCAGCGGGCGCAAAAGCTCGGCCACTTCCGCAAGGATTACCGACTGCACTTCGGGCTTCAGCAGGGCGCTACTGGTGGGCACCAGATCGCGCTTGACTTCGTACTTACCGATCACGTCCATAACCACGCGTGCGGCCTGCTTTTCCGCCTCGGTGGTGAACACCGGCTCCGGCGCGGCAACGGCTGTCGATCCACTGTTTGCACCGGATGCGCCCATCTGCACAACCGGCGTGTCCGTCAAACCGAGGCGGACTGCGGCCCCCGACTCAACCTGTACGCTGACTTTTTTATCGTCAGCGCTTGGCGCATCGAGGATGACTTGCTTCAGACGAATTGGCGAGTCGCCCCGGTTCGCCTCGTCGATGATCTCCTGGAATTTATCGTGCGCCACGATGTTCAGACGATCCACCGCTGCGATGCCAGTGCGCTTGCCATAAGGCAGACGCAAACCGCGGCCGATGGATTGTTCAATCAGCGTGCGGGCATTGGCGGCGCGCAGCGGAACGATGGTATAGAGATTGGTCACATCCCAGCCTTCCTTCAGCATGTTGACGTGAATCACGATCTCGGTCGGTTCGTCCACACTCTCGACCGCGAGCAAACGGGAAATCATTTCCTCCTCTTCGCTGCCTGAGCGGCTGGAGTCAACCTGAATCACCTTGCTCCGATAGCGTGCGTCAAAGAAAGACTCTGACTGCAGAAGCACCAAAAGTTGCCCGGCGTGCGTGGTATCCCGTGCGATCACGAGCATGAAGGGTTTGACCGGCGCAACACCGTTTTCCCGGGCATAGGTCAGCAGCTCAACTTTTGTAGTTTCGTGCAAGCGCACGCCGTCTTCCAGCTTGATCTTCTCGATTTCCTCGGACGTGTGTGCTTTCGCATCAAAATTACGCTGCGTGACAACGGCTGGCTCCTTGACGAAGCCGTCCTCCATTGCCCGTGCCAGCGGGTAATCCATCACCACGTTTTTGAACGGCACCGGTCCGCGGCTAGATTCCACAAAAGGCGTTGCCGTCACCTCCAGTCCAAACAAAGGCTGTAATTCATTGATGGCCCGCATGCCTGCCTGCGCGCGGTAGCGGTGTGATTCATCCATCAGCAGCACCAGATCCGGCAAATTAGCCAGATGGTTGAAGTAGCTATCGCCCAGCACTTCTTTCATGCGCTTGATACGTGGCTCTTTCCCGCCACGCACCGCCGAGGTGATCTTAGCGATGTTGAAAATATTGATGCGAACTTCGCCCAATAACTCGCCGCCAAAGATGTTTTGCTGATCATAGTTGTCCCCAGTAATGACACGAGGCGCATTGAGGGCAAATTCACCGATGCCTTTAAACACATATTTCGGTGTATTTGGCGTGAAATCCGTAATCAGCTTGTTGTAGATCGTGAGATTGGGCGCAAGCACGAAGAAGTTATCGATGCCGTGCGCCAAATGCAAGTAAGCGATAAAAGCTCCCATCAACCGCGTTTTGCCCACACCTGTCGCCAGCGCAAAGCATAGCGAGGGAAATTCGCGTTCGAAGTCTTCCAGCTTAGGGAACTGCGCCTTGAGCGTCGCCAGTACCGCCGGAACATTGCGCTCCTGCGTCAGCATCTCCGGCGCGGCATCCAATGCCTGTTTCAGTCTTTCCAACGATTCGGCTTGCGGCGGACGCAGCGACAAACGCCCGGAAACATGGTGTTGGACGCGGGCGCTCATTCGTTTTCTCCCTTTTTCTTGCGCTCCTGTTTGGGCTTGCCGCCATCTCTGGCTGAATGCCCGGCTTCAAGCTGCTTCACCACGAGGTCAAAATCGCTCTCGAACAATCGGTCTTGCACGATGCGGTATTTCTCGAATTCGCTTTCGGCATGCGTCTTGGCGATTTCCGCCGTCACCTTACCGGCATCTTGTAATACCTCACGATCGGTCATTTCAATGAATCGGTTTAATCGAATTTCCCAATCCTGCATGGTCATCGGAATCTTGTTCTGCGCCATCAGCTCGGCCATATCCAAGTAGGCGTTCACCAGCCGGGAAAGTTGAGCCATTTCATTTTCACTCAGGTAATTTTTGGCGATAACCACGTCAAACTTCTGAATTTTTCCACGTGGCGCATCTTTCCAAGTGGCCAGCCCCATATTGGGCTTTTCTGCATCCGCACGCGCGACGATGACTTCCGCCGCCGTCTGCCCATGAATGGCCCAATGCAGTTTATCTGTACAGTGGCGAAAAATCGCTTGGTAGCCTGTGCAGTCACATCGTAATCAATCGACGTGGCATAAAGATCGGTGATTTTTTGATAGAACTTGCGCTCCGAAAGGCGAATCTCACGGACACGCTGCAGCTGTTCCTCAAAGTATTGATCTGCCAGGACAGAGCCACCTTGCTTTAGGCGCTCCACATCCATGACCCACCCCTTGATAGCGAATTCCTCGACTATGCCCGTGGCCCACTTGCGAAATTGTACCGCCCGTTCGGAATTAACCTTGTAGCCCACCGCAATGATGGCGGCCAGATTGTAGTGCTTGGTGTCATAGCCCTTGCCATCGGCGGCAGTTATCCGAAATTTTCGGATAACTGAATCTTGCTGTAGCTCATTGTCTTCAAATACTTTTTTTAAGTGATAGTTGATGGTGCGCACATCTACATCATAGAGCGTGGCCATCATCTTCTGCGTCAGCCTGATGTGGTCACTCTGAGTTTTTCTTCGGCAATTCGCCAAAAGCGGCCAGCGGGCGGAGAGAATTCGCGACCAGTCGGCCCTGCGATGGTGTACCGGCCCTTCGAGTACGGCTTGTTGGCATATGGATCGCCTGGTAACCAAGACCCTCGCGGATCGTTATCTGGATTCCCGTAAATCGCGTTTGCCTCGTCCGTACGCGCAAGCTTTCTTGGAATCCAATCAGGTAACTTTGAGTACACCAACAAGTGGTCATGATCAGTAGAGAATTGCCGGGCAGAGTTTCTGGGAGAGTCAGCTTTCTCCCAAATGGCATTGCATACAAAATTCAGCCGTCCAAACACCTCATCGCACAGCACCTTCAGGTAATGTGCCTCGTTGTCATCAATCGTGATCCACAGCGATCCATCCTCGGATAGCAAGCGCCGAATAATCTCCAACCGGTCACGCATCAACCCCAGCCAGATCGAATGCTCCAGTCCGTCGTCATAATGGGTAAACGCGCTGCCGGTATTGTACGGCGGATCGATGAACACGCACTTCACCTTGCCGGAAAACTCCTGCTCCAACGCCTTCAGCGCCAGCAGGTTGTCGCCGAAGATCAGCCGGTTGTCGAAGCTATCGTTATCCGACACCCGATGCCTGGCGTGGTAAGACAGCGAAGGGTCTTCCAGCAGAATGCGTGGCTCCAGCCTGGGCCGCTTGTCCTTGCCGATCCAGGTGAGTTCGAGTTTTTGTTTGCCGCTCATTCTTGTGCCTCTTGTCGCTGCGCCAGCATTTGCAGGGCGCGTTCGCGCTCGCGTTCCAGTTCGTGTTTGAGCTCTGCTTCGCTCGGCAGATAAGGCAGGTATTTGGCGGCAAACAGTTGCTGTTGTTCCGCCAGTACGGAATAGCGCACTACGGCTTCACTTTTTTCGCTGCACAACACCAAGCCAATGGTGGGATTGTCGTCAGCGCCTTTGATTTGCTCGTCGTACAGGCGCACATAAGTATCCATCTGCCCCATGTCCTGATGGGTGAGCCTGCCCAGCTTCAAATCCACCAGCAAAAAGCATTTGAGCTTGTAGTTGTAGAACACGAGGTCGAGATAAAAATCTTCATCAGCAAAACTCACACGCTGCTGGCGGGCGACAAAGGCAAAGCCCTTGCCCAGCTCCAGCAGGAAGTTTTGCAGGTTGTCCATGATGGCCTGCTCCAGATCGCCTTCCAGAAAGCGGCCGGTGTTGAGGTTGAGAAAATCCAGCACATAGGGATCACGCAGGAAATCCTTGCGGGTTTCCGCCAGGGATTCCGTGTACTGCGCGGCTTCGGCCTGTACCAGCGCCTTGTCCTTGCTGCTCAACAAGCGCTCGTAATAGAGCACGCCGATTTGCCGCTCCAGCGCCCGGCTGCTCCAGTTCTGGCTGATGGCTTCGCGCAGGTACCACTCGCGGGCAGAGGGATTTTCCACGCGCAGTAGCGTGCGGTAATGCGTCCAGCCCAATTCAAGACGCACTGCGTCCCGAATTGGAAAAGCTTGGTAAAACCGGCGCATGTTGCGCAGGTTGCTGACGTCAAATCCCTTGCCAAACAGGTCTGTGAGGCGGGTGGATAATTCGGCCAACTGGCGCTGCCCATAGGCAGCTCGCACTTGCCCCTGCTGCTC
>CAMDAX010000110.1 GCA_945888885.1 Nitrosovibrio sp. Nv4
TTCTACCTGGCGATCCAAAATATCAGCAAAAAATGGACGATGCCGATTAGAGACTGGAAAGCCGCGCTGAATCGTTTTACTACCCAGTTCGAGGATCGGATGCCGCAACATTAAGAAATTCCGTTTACACAAAATCCAAGACACCCTCGGATGCCCGCTTATTTACGACTCCGTTTGTCTGATTTAGCTGGCTTATCTGACCCCCGATTAGCCCAAACCAGCATCCCGATACCTGCTGCAATCATCGGCAGCGATAACCACTGACCCATGCTGATACCCAGCGTCAGCACACCGATGAAACCATCTCCCGGTTCGCGGAAAAATTCTGCAATCGAACGAAATATGCCGTAGCCGAGCAAAAACATGCCTGAAACCGCCCCCACTGGCCTCGGCTTGGATGAATAAATCCACAACAATGCAAACAGAGCTAAACCTTCCAGCGCCAATTCATAGAGTTGGGAGGGATGGCGCGGCAATTTGTCCACGTGGGGAAAAATCATGCCCCAGGCTATGTCAGTAGGACGCCCCCACAGTTCGGCATTAATAAAGTTGCCAATGCGGCCAGCACCCAATCCTAGCGGTACCAGTGGCGCAATAAAATCCGTCACAACCAGCCAGCGTAATTTATATTTGCGTGCTAATAGCGCCATCGCCATTATCACACCGAGAAAGCCACCGTGAAACGCCATGCCGCCTTGCCACACCGCAAAAATTTCCAGTGGCCGCTGTATGTAGTAGCCGAAATGATAAAACAACACGTAGCCCAGACGGCCACCCACTAGCACCCCTAGCACGCCATAAAATAGCATGTCATCCAGCATGGTGTTGGTGAATGCCGCTTGTGGTCCACGCCTGATGCGATAGCGCCCCAATAGAATAAACAACGCAAACCCCAGCAAATACATGAGCCCATACCAGCGGATGGCAAGAGGTCCCAAGTAGAGGGCAACAGGGTCAAACTGCGGGTGAACAAACATAGGTTTCAGCTTCTTTTGCGGTAAAATCGGAATTATACGGCAAGCGCGTTCACCGCAATGTTATGAGCGTCAGGGGGGATGCCTCTGTAGCCAGAATTTCTAATGCTTCTCAGGAGTAATCATGCCATACAATAAATGCAGCCAAGCCATCACTCAAGGTGCCCAGCGCTCTCCCAGTCGCGCCATGCTGCGAGCGATGGGTTTCAGTGACAAGGATTTCGACAAGCCCATCGTCGGCATCGCCAATGGTTTTTCTACCATCACACCCTGCAATATGGGATTGAATGAGTTGGCCCTCAACGCCGAGAGCGCATTGAGACAAGCCGGGGCGATGCCGCAGATGTTCGGCACCATCACTGTGTCAGATGGCATCTCTATGGGCACTGAAGGCATGAAGTATTCGTTGGTGTCGCGCGAAGTGATCGCGGATTCGATTGAAACTGCGGTACAGGCGCAAAGTATGGATGGGGTGATCGCGATTGGCGGTTGTGACAAGAACATGCCGGGTGCGATGATCGCGATGGCGCGGATGAATGTTCCGGCTATTTTTGTTTATGGCGGCACCATCAAACCAGGCCATTACAAAGGGCAGGATTTGACCATCGTCAGCGCTTTTGAAGCGGTCGGACAATATGCCGCGCACAGGATAGACGAGCAGGAATTGCTGGAAGTGGAGCGCCATGCTTGTCCCGGTGCAGGTTCCTGCGGTGGCATGTTCACCGCCAACACCATGTCATCGGCATTTGAAGCGATGGGTATGAGTCTACCTTACTCTTCGACGATGGCGGCGGAGGATGACGAGAAGCATGTAAGCGCTGCCCGTTCTGCCGAAGTGCTGGTTAGCGCAATTAAGCAGCAGATCCGCCCACGTGACATCATCACCAGAAAATCCATCGAGAACGCAATTGCCGTGATAATGGCAGTGGGTGGTTCAACCAATGCGGTGTTGCACTTCCTTGCGATTGCCCATGCGGCTGAAGTGGAGCTCAGCATCGACGACTTTGAACGTATGCGCGGTAAGGTGCCGGTGCTGTGCAATCTGAAGCCTTCCGGGCGTTATGTCGCCACCGATCTCCACCAGGCAGGAGGCATTCCGCAGGTGATGAAAATGCTGTTCGATCATGGCCTGTTACACGGTGATTGTCTGACCATCAGCGGCCAGACTATTGCAGAAATATTGCAGGACACTCCCGCAATGCCGCGCAAGGATCAGGATGTAATCCGGCAATGGGAAAACCCTATGTATGCACAAGGTCATCTCGCCATCCTTAAGGGCAATCTTTCCACCGAAGGCTGCGTGGCCAAAATAACCGGAGTAAAAAATCCAAAAATCACCGGCCCGGCGCGAGTGTTTGAATCGGAAGAAACCTGTATGGAAGCGATACTTGCACGCAAAATACAACCTGGTGATGTAGTGGTGATACGCTATGAGGGTCCCAAAGGAGGGCCCGGCATGCGTGAAATGCTCTCACCCACTTCCGCCCTCATCGGTGTAGGACTAGGAGATTCAGTGGGGCTCATTACAGATGGGCGCTTCTCCGGCGGCACCTATGGTATGGTGGTCGGCCACGTCGCACCTGAAGCGTTTGCCGGTGGAGCCATCGCACTGGTACACGAAGGGGACTCCATCACCATAGACGCAGAGCAACGGCTGCTGCAGCTCAATGTTCCAGAAGAAGAGCTTGCACGGCGCCGCGCTGAATGGCGGCCACCAGAGCCGCGCTATACTCGCGGGGTTCTGGCGAAGTATGCAAAACTGGTCTCCACCGCCAGCCGTGGTGCAATAACGGACTGGTCGTAGTCAGGAAAACCACGGAGCATATCCAGTCATCTTGTGGAAAAATCAACCCCCTATCTTCTTTAGCACGTTGGTAGCCCGGTAAGCTGACGCCCCCGGGGTGAAGAAGCGTCGGTGCTGTTGCAAGGGAGGTTTTCCTTAACCAACTATCATACCCCGCCCCAAGCACGGTCATAGCAACGCTATGCTTTCAGGTAACGGTAGGGCGGCCAGTGCACGGAGTTGATCACCTGCTCTCGGCGCAGCTGCGCTGCTATATATCTCGCTCTACACCCTGGCATTTGCTTTACCAATGGAACTTGTCAACTCTGAATAAATTCGTACCGATGGATAAGTCTGTCAACGCTTGGGTCTGTCAGAGCGTTAAACGCTTACTGGAAATCTCTGACTTGCGGGAATTGCTGCGCGTCTGCGAAGTTCAGGGTAGAATGAAGTTTCTTCTATAATTTTAACGGACAAAAGGAGTAAAAATGAAAACTATCTGGATGGGAATGGTTGCAGCATCAGCTTTGTTGATGGTAGGTACCACGCAAGCAAGTCAGGAACTGGCCCAGGGCAGCGGTTGCATGAATTGTCACATGCTCGACAAAAAAATGGTCGGACCCGGCCTAAAGGATATCGCAGCCAAGTACAAGGGCGACGCCGGTGCTGCAGCCAAGTTAGCAGAGAAGATAACTAAAGGCAGCAATGGCGTGTGGGGACCGATCCCCATGCCGCCGAATGCGGGTGTCAGTGAAGCCAATGCCAAAATCCTGGCACAGTGGATTCTGTCGATCAAGTAAACTTGGTTCGTCGCATAGATTCACCGCATAAAAAAAGCCGACGCATTAATGCGCCGGCTTTTTATTTTTCGCCAGGAAACTATCGAGTCTGGATCACGGGAGATTTGATCAATTTAAATCATGGGCTGATTTGTAACTAACGTGGCAAGCATTTTTCTGCCGCCGCCGCTAAATCTTTTCCTGCTGGGGAGGTGTTGTTGCTCAGGCGCCACTCACAGTTGGCACGTTTTAGAAAAATGACTGTTCATGCACTAAATTATGGGTGCTGTGACAGCAGTCGCTTCCAACCATTGATCAAACGCAAGCCGTTAGAATAACGGCTGGAAATTTTTCAAAAAGGAACAGCATGAGAGCACGTATCAAGTGGAAAGATGGAATGAGTTTCCTGGGCGAATCTGGTAGCGGTCATGCAGTGTTGATGGACGGCCCACCGGAAGCAGGTGGCAGGAATCTAGGGCCGCGTCCGATGGAGATGGTATTGATGGGGGCCGGCGGTTGCGCTGCTTTTGACGTGATACTGATCCTGAAAAAGAGTCGTCAGGCTGTCAGTGATTGCGTAGTGGAAATTGAAGCACAACGGGCGACGGAGGATCCAAAAGTATTCACCCATATTCACTTCCATTTCATCCTGACCGGAAAGAACCTTAAACCGCAGCAAATTGAGCGGGCGATCAGCCTATCCGCAGAAAAATACTGTTCAGCCTCAATCATGCTAGGAAAAATGGCAGAGATGACACACGACTTTGAAATCTTGGAGGAGTAGGACTTTTGGGTTGATGCTATTTGTCAAACCCAATACGCTGTCCGTGTCATCACTTTCGATCCTAGTTTCATCACCAGCTTTACCGGCGCCGGCAGTTCCGCGCCACCGTGAGACATGGCCGTAGTAGCATGGCCTGCTTCATCAACTTGCATCTGTGCGACGATGGCGCGACTTTTCCCATCATTATGCGGTAAACGCTGCAGATGTCCGCCCAGATGAACTTCCACCTGACGCTCGGTTTCCGCAAGAAACCCTAAGTTCCACTTATCGCCGAGCATGCCCGCTATCGCACCGATAGCGAATGATCCGCCGTACCATAACGGATTCAACAAACTCTTGCGCCCACCCAATTCCGCAATACGCCGCTCGGTCCAGGCAAGATGCTCCGTTTCTTCGCGGGCCGCCTGCATCAAGGTTTGCTGTACCTCAGCATCCCGCGCAGTGAGCGCTTGCCCCTGATACAGTGCCTGCGCACAAATTTCACCAACATGGTTGATGCGCATCAGTGCGGCAGTTTCATTCTTTTCCACATCGGTCAACTCAGCTTCCGGTAATTCTGTTCCGGGAACCGGACGTAGAGTTTGCGCTGGCGTCAACAGCGTGCGCAATGCGTTGTCGAGGCCGGCGATGAATTTGTCAATATTCAACATAGAAATTTCCTGTGTGAGCAATGAAATTAAAACGGCATACCCATCTGCCGTGCCAGCAGCGTTACCGGATGCAGTACCTCAATCTTTGACCCTGCCTGTCGCAATGCACTGGCCATATGCAGTGCACAGCCAATATTGGAAGTGGCGAGATAATGTCCACCGCTTTTGTCCATAGCTGCTATTTTATCATCCAGCAACACCTTTGCCATCTCCGGTTGATCGAGAAAATATGTCCCGGCTGCGCCGCAGCACTGGTCATTGCCGGAAAGCGGGACAATGCTCGCACCGGGAATGCGCGCCAGCAATGCATAAGGATGCGCTGCGCCATGCAACACGTTACGCAGGCTACACGGTTCATGCACTGCAATTTTATAAGGCAGCGGTGAAATCCTCACGTCATTCCATCCTTCCGCCTTTTCCAGAAAATCACTAATATCAATGACTTTAATGAAGGAGTTGAGAGGGGATTCCGTAAGTTGTACGCCGCAACCCGATGCTGTGCTGATGATTGCGTGTAAATTCAATCTATCAAAAGCTGTCATATTCTGCCGTGCCAAGTGCTCTGCCGTTGTTATGTCGCCGCCATGCTGATGCAGTGCACCACAGCAGGTTTGCGTGGGTGGTACATGTACTGTGTAACCCAGGCGATTGAGCACAAATATCGCCGCATTCAGCGTTGCCACATCCGCCAGTCGCGCTACACAGCCCAGGAACAAACCAATTTCGCCGCGCAAGCTACCGGTTGCAGGATAGATCGCTTGCCATGATTTGGCTGTTTTGTTGGAAGCTGAACAGGGTATGCCGACAAACGGCAACTGTGCCTCCAATGCAGCGGCAAATTTTGTTTTTCCCAATATGCCTGATTTTCGCACCAATGCCTGCAGGCCACTTGTCTGATAAAGCCGCACGAGCGGACGTACCGCATCTAACCGTGTGGGTTTCGCGATAAATTCCCTCTCCACCAAGGTACGCAATCTGGATTTTTGCATCGTCACGTCCCGCTTGGGCAGGGCAGATGATGCCTCTGTCATCATGGCGCGAGTCCCGTCAATCAAGTGCCCATAAGCCACATGATTAGGACAAACAGCCTCACAAGCACGGCAAGTAAGACAACGGTCTATGTGCAAAGCAAAACGCGCGTTCATCGGAATGCGTTCGCTTGCAACGCCGCTCATCAAGGCGATACGCCCACGCGGTGAATCGGCTTCCGACAAGGTTATACGGTATGTTGGGCAATGCGGTAGACACAGGCCGCAGGCAACGCAGCGGTTTGCTTCAGCGAGCAGTGAAGCAGAAGAAAAGTCTAGCGGGAGATTGGTTAGTTTCATGATCATCTCCAGTGTAATAAACCGAGAAGTAAATTTTGCTGAAACTGTGGATTCTGGCAGAGTCTACCCGCTAAAAGACTAGAAGGGTAGGGCAGTATCTGCGGTCATTCCAGAACGAAAACCTAGGGACGTCTGGGTCGGTTTCGGGCAAGCTTATTTGCTCTCTACGCCGAAAGAAATCACCCTGTTGAGAGTTCATGATTTGTCCGGTTCTGTAGCGCGACATCTGTCCGGTCGTCATAGTACCCCGAAGGGGGTGCCAAATGAGACGAACGGAAGTGCTACAGGAGAACCGAAAGATGAGATTCGAAGAAACATATGAGGGTTGGAAC
>CAMDAX010000111.1 GCA_945888885.1 Nitrosovibrio sp. Nv4
TTTTCGCCTATTTTTGCCTTGCATCGGCTGCCTCGAATACGTTTTTCAACAGCCTGCTAAATGACAGTTATTCAGAGTTTCCTTAACCTCTCCGTCCTTCTACTGCAACATTCCATCACCCCCCACACCTCTACAACCCATCATCCCCCACACCCCTACAACCCATCATCCACCCGCATCGCTACAACTCGTCATCTCCGCACACACATACCTCGTCATCCCCGCGAAGGCGGGGATCCAGAACCACCGAACGCGCTTCCGCGACTGGATTCCCGCCTGCGCGGGAATGACGAAAAGAAAATTGATGATGGGAATGACGGAGAGAAAAGTGGCTGCCTCAATCGCTGGCAATTTCCAGTGGCGGAAGGCCGTTGACGATTTTCATGGTCTCCAGGCTGACCGTCACCACACGCATAAACAGTTCCAGCGGATAGCGCGGATTACCCATCGTTTCGATGGCCCAGTCGTTGGCGTCGTTGACAATGCCGCTGTCTTTGTCGGTCTTCACGCATTGGCGCTCCACCACCCAATCCAGCGCGGGCTTGCCGTTGACCACGTAGTCGTAGGCTTCGGGCGGGATGCCGCTGACGGTGATGTGCGCGTTGTAGATAAGCCGGGTCAGGTCTTTTTTGCCATCGGTTTTCGGCACTTTCATCTTTTCCACGCGCCAAAAACTCTCCCGCTCGTCATTCCCGCGCCCATCATCGTCATTCCCGCGCAGGCGGGAATCCAGCGGCTTGGGATCGCCAAGATTGAACACCTTCCCACCGGCGTCCAGCACCTTGGCGCCCTGGTATATCGGCACGGTTTCATAATTCAGGTGCAGCTCGGCCAGCTTGCGTCCGGCTTGGGAGAACGCCCAGAAACCAGCAGCGGTTTTCACGCGCGGAATGCGCGGCAATTCCTTGCTCAGGTTGTCGGCGTAGCGTTCGCGGTAATCCTTTGAGTGCAGCAGGCCATAGACGTAATAGAACGCGTCTTCCTTGCTAATTGGATAAACGGGATCAACGGGATAAGCGGATTGGAAATGGACCAGCCCTTCGTCGGTGAGCGCATCGCGGCGCACATATCCGTCATCCCCGCTCATATCCCCGTCATTCCCACGCACATACCCGTCATTCCCGCGCAGGCGGGAATCCAGTGGTTTTGCTTCGCCCCAGTCCAGCATGGGTTGGGTTCCCGCCTGCGCGGGAACGACGGGATCGTAGAGATAGAGCGGGAAGCATTGACCGGTATCCAGCGTGTGCAAGTTCGGCAACGCATCTGCCATCAGCGCCGAGAATCCGCTTCTCGCTCCAATACCCGATACGCAAATCACCAGGTTCTCTGTCGCCAAAATGGGGAAAATGCGCGGCATTTGGTATGGGCGATGGTTAAACATCCTGTCAAAGTAAAACCACTGCTTGGTAAATGGACGATAGAGGCTAGTTGCTAATGCTGTATCTTTATAGCTTCCACTTTTTAATCTGGTCAAGTCAGCGGTAAGGCTACTTGACCAACTGATTTGGGTTGGGTCTGTGTTGATGAAGTTGTTTATTTTTGCTTCCCAAACTTTCTTATCCACCTCGCCAAACGCATTAGCAAACCTCGTCACCTCGCTGTTGTAGAAGGCAATCATGCGCTTCATATTGGCAGTCACACTTGCTTTGGAAGCGTTGTAGCACCACACATCTCTATTGGTCTGAACGCCACACGAGTAATTTTCAAACAACTTTGGTGCATCTCCCTTTTTGTCGCCTAGCACAATGTATTCACCGAAGTGGTCATCGCGCTGCTTAAGCCAGTCGCCGTGCGCATCCGGGGTAATAGCCTGCCAGCCGTTGGCTTCGGTAATTCCGGCAATGCTGGCAAAGGTGCTGATCTTCTCCAGTTTTTCCTCGCGGGTCAGGCCGTTCCCGATGTCGTGGTAGTAAATCTGGCCGTGCCGCTTGGTATCCGGATTCTTTATGAACAGCGTAATGGCGATACCGGTCATGCTGCCGCTGCCAAAGATGTTTTGGCCTTCCTTGGCACGCCCCTTACTCAGCATATTTTTGCGGATATCTCCGCGCAGATTCAGCACATGAATGTTGGAAAATTCATCCGCCAAACATTTGCGCAAGCCGTCCGTGGCCAATTTTTCCGCAAAGCCGGAGCCCGATATAAATCCGATCACTCCGCTGTCGCCGATGCGGTCGGATGCCCAGCGGATTGCGCGAATGTAGCTGTCGTACAAGGCGTTCTTGTTGGTGGCAGTGGATCGCTCGGCGTAGGTGGTACGGATACGGCTATCCAAATGCGGGTAGGCTACGTTCTGGTTGTTGTCATTGGCACTACCCTGACCGGTGGAATACGGCGGATTCCCCATAATCACCCGGATATCCAGCTTCTTCTGCCGCTTGCGCCGTGCGCTGTTGTGTTCCAGCAATTGGTCGACCAAATCTTCCTTTTCGTACATCTGGAAGGTGTCTGTCAGGCAAATACCCTCGAACGGCTGGTAGGGATGCACGTCATACCGGCGCAGGCCGGTATCCAGTGGCGCGCTTTGCGCGCCTTTGTTTCCGTGGCTGGATTCCGGGTCAAGCCCGGAATGACGATGCGGAAGGGCGCCCTCCGGTTGCGGGGTGTTCATGATGCTGTGATACACCGCTTCGATATTGATCGCGGCGATGTAGTAGGCCAGCAAGACGATTTCGTTGGCGTGGATTTCGTGCTGGTATTTGTAGGGCAGTTCTTCCTGGGTAATCAGTCCGCTTTGCAACGGGCGCGTGATGAAGGTGCCGGTTCCGGCAAAGGGGTCAAGGATATGCACGCCGGGGCTTCCCAGCGTCTGGCCGAATTCGGTTTGCAGGATGTGGTTGATGCTGTGGATGATGAAATCCACCACTTCCACCGGCGTATAGACGATGCCCAGCCGCTCGGTCATCTTGGGGAAGGCGTTGCGGAAGAATTTGTCGTACAACTCGACCACGATTTTTTGCTTACCGGTGGCGCTTTCGATGCCTTCTGCGCGCAGCTTCACGCTGGCGTAGAAGGCTTGCAGCGTGTCGGCTTCCTTGTTGAGATTGTGTTCTTGCAGGATATCCAGCACGGCTTGCATGGCGAGCGACATGGGATTGTGCTGGGCAAAGCTGTAGTCTTCAAACAGCGCGTCGAATACCGGTTTGGTAATCAGGTGCTGCGCCAGCATTTCGATGATTTCGGCGTCAGAGATGCTGTTGTTCAGATCATCGCGTAGTTCTGCGGCAAAGGCGGTGAAGGCTGCTTGCTCTTTGGCGTTGACCGGATTTTCCAGAATGGCGGTGATGCGGTCGATGTGGGTGCGGGCGATTTTGGCGATGTCGTTGGCCCAGTCTTCCCAGTGGTGGCGGTTACCGACTTTTTGCACCAGCTTGGCGTAGATGGCGCGCTCGATTTCACCGATCTCGAATTGCAAATCCTGCTGCTCAGGCTTGGCGGCATAGACGGCTTTGGGCTGGCCGATGGCGTGACCACCCTTGCCCGCCTGAGCGTTGGTTTTACCCTTGGGCTTATCGCGCTTTTTCTGGATTTTGTCGGTGATGGCGATGACTTCCATTTTGCTGGTGTCGCGCCCGATCAGGTCGAGCTTGTTCACCATCGCGTCAAAGCGGTCGTCGTGTGAGCGCAAGGCTTGCAGCACCTGCCACACCACTTTGTAGGTCTGGTTGTCGTTCAGCGCTTCGTGCGGCTCCACACCTGCCGGGATGACGACCGGCAGGATGACATAGCCGCGTTTCTTGCCCGGTGCGGTGCGCATGACGCGCCCGACGGATTGCACCACATCGACTTGGGAATTGCGCGGGGTGAGGAACAGCACGGCATCCAAAGCGGGTACGTCCACGCCTTCGGACAGGCAGCGCACGTTGGAGAGGATGCGGCAGGTATTTTCGGCGACTTCCGCTTTGAGCCAATCCAGCTTGGTTTCTTTCTCACTGGCGTTCATGCTGCCATCCACGTGCTCGGCTTCGCAGTTGAGGCGGGTAATCTGCTCGAATTCCTCGGTTTCCTGATAGGCTTCCACTACGGCCTGGAACATGCCCGCAATTTGCTTGGAGCTAACTTTGTGCGTCTTGCCGCCTTTGGCCAATTCGATTACCTGACAGAAAGCCGCGGCGCGCTGCATGGCTTGACCATCACCGCTCAGGTCATCGGTCAATCCCTGTTTGGATAATGCTTTCCAGCAACCGATGATTTTGGCGGCATCGTCCACCTTGAGCTGGTTGTTTTCGTCCTTCAGCAGGTTTTGCAGGCGGCGGTTGATGTGCGTTTCTTCCACGGCCAGTACGATCACCTTGTAGTCCACCAGCAGGCTGCGCCGGACGGCTTCCGAGAAGGTGATGACATAAAGCTCCTTGCCGTAGAGCGTTTCATCATCCATCGAGCATAGGGCGACATTGTCTTTTTCGGCACTGGCTTTTGCCACTTCGCCATAAATGCGTGGCGTGGTGGTCATGTAAAGCCGCTTGGCGGAGCGGATGTAATCACTATCGTGAACTTTGACGAAGGCGCTTTCATCCTCGCTATCGAAAGTTGCGCCGGTGGTGCGGTGCGCTTCGTCGCAGATAATCAGGTCAAAATCAGCCAGATTAAAATCGTGCTGGGCGCGGCTGATGACGTCAATGGAATGGTAGGTGCTGAATACCACGCTCATATGCTGGGCATCGTGGCGTTTGCTCATTTCAGTCGCCAGCCTGGCCGGTTCGGTGGTGGCGGGATAGCGCAATTCATGGGTGAAAGTTTGAACCGTGTCGTCGTCCTTCTTACGCTTTTTGCCCACGTCGCTGTCGGAGCACACGGCGAAACTGTGCAGCGGGGTATCGCTTTCCTGCGTCCACTCGGTCAGGGTTTGCGATAGCAGGTTAAGACTGGGAACCAGGAACAGTACATGCTTACCCGCGCCGGCCAACGCTTCGGCAATCTTCAGGCTGGTGAAAGTTTTACCCGTGCCGCAGGCCATAATGAGTTTGCCGCGGTCTGTGTTCGCCAATCCGCGCGTAACGGCATCCAACGCATATTTTTGATGGTCGCGCAAGGCGTCTTCAGCGTGTTCGCTCCAATGATTGGTGGTGCTGACAATGATGCGGTGAGTGAGTACTTTTTTGCCCGATGCGGTGAAAAAGCTGTCGATGTCGCTTTTTTGCAAACGGTAATCTTCAGCGTAGAGCTTGCATTGGATGGCGTGATATTCGCCGGCGCTGGTTTTGGCGACCAGATCAATACCGGTATCGCGGCTATCCAAGCCCTGCAGCTTTGCCCATTCGCCATACGTCCAAACATCGCTGTACAGATCGCGGTAGCTGGCTTCGTTACGCAGGTAGCACAGGATGGGTTCTTCAAAGTAAGTGCCTTTTTCCCGCTCGGTTACTGAGGCGAGACGATAGCTATCGAGCAGTTTTTTAGTGCGGACATATCATGCATTCGCCATTATGGATAGGGCATCACGGTGTTGTCATCCCGCGTCAGTAAATGCATCAGTTTGGGATGGATGAACAGCTTTTCACGTCCGATGGTTCTTTCCTCAAGCACACCGATGTCTACCAGTTGCTTGAGATAGCGCGAGGCGGCTTGGCGTCCGGCGATGTTTTTTTCAACTAGGTTCTGAATCCGGCAGTAAGGCAGGTCGAAGATCAAATCGACCAGTTCGCGGCTGTAGATTTTCGGTGCTGCCTGCTTCACATGGGTAATTGTCAGTTCTGACAAAGTACGGATTGCGGCAATCTTTGCGGTTGTCCAGTTTGCTGTGTCTTCGATGCCTTGCAGTAAGAAGATAATCCACGGTTCCCATGCTTGGTTGCGCGTGACATCGAGCAGCAGACGGTAATACTCGGTTTTGTTCTTGATGATGTAGCGGCTGAGGTAAAGAATCGGCAGCGTCAATAAATCTTCCTGGATCAGAAATAGACTATTTAGTACGCGTCCGGTGCGACCATTGCCATCGGTGAACGGATGAATCGCCTCGAATTGATAATGCCCGGCTGCCATACGGATCAATGGATCGATTTCGCGTGTTTCGTGCAGGTAGCGTTCCCAGTTGGCTAATTTGGTACGTAACAGGTCTTCTCCGGCGGGCGGGGTGTAGATCACCTCTCCCGTTGCCTGGTTGGCGAGTGCCGTTCCGGGAACCCGCCGCACCTGCATGTCGATGCCCTTGATGCGAGTGCATACTTGTTCCGCCGTGCGGGTATTCAGCGGGTTTTGCTTCAATGCTTGAAACCCTTCCAGCAGTGCACTGCTATAGCGCAGGGCTTCGCGTGTAGCTGGGTCGGCATACTCATTTGCGCTTTGAAACTGAAACAGCCGATCGGTCGTGGTGACGATGTTTTCGATTTCCGAGCTGGCTTGGGCTTCAAGCAGCGGTAGGGCATTGATCAGAACGCCTTGATTGGGAATGAGTTCGGCTGCTTGCTTGAGTTCCGCCAGTGCCGCACGGGCGGGGATACACTGCTTCAGTACCGTGCGTGTTTCCAGATCGGCTGCGGGAGGCAACGGCGGAAGGTCGTTGTATGGTTGATCCGGGCGCCAAGCAGTCATGGTTTAATTTTTACATTTTTGCGACACGTCGTC
>CAMDAX010000112.1 GCA_945888885.1 Nitrosovibrio sp. Nv4
ATCTTCATCGCCTGTGTGGATGGGCTGAAAGGCTTCCCGGAGGCGATTGAGGCGGTGTTCCCCAAGACTGCGGTACAATTGTGCATCGTGCATATGGTGCGCCATAGCCTGAACTACGTAGGCTGGAAACTGCGCAAGCAAGTGGCCGCCCTTTTCTACCTCTTTTCGCTCCCAATTCTCCGGTTAATTCAGCTCAGGTGGGGAGTTTTGCAAGAACCTCTATTGTAATTAATTTCGTGTCACTCACATGTTTAGCACGAGCGAGTTAGCTAAAGCATCCAGAATTTCCGCTGACATGCCCTTATTCCAATTCCAATTCGAAAGTGAAACGAGGCGATGACAAACGAACACCGCAGACAGTACGCCCTTCCTCAAGAGGACCTCCTTCGGAGCGCAGCACGACAAGGCACGAGTAGGATATCAACGAAGTGTCGCTGATGAAATGAAATTGGATATACATGCGTGACCATCGCGAGTAGCAGAAGCCCGTTGACATACCTGCCCTCCACTACTATTGCAAATAGTCTGATGCCACTCATTCGAGAAACACAAGCTACCAATCAGCGCGGTTTGCGCGGTGCCTTGGCAAACAAGCTGTCGTAGAGAAAATTGGGGAGCAGTCTCAGCACCCGCGCGACGATGGCCATTTGCCACGGAATCACGGCGTATAGTTTTTTGCGTTCGATAGTGCGGATTATTTTCTCAGCCATAGCTTCTGCCGATAGGATGAAAGGCATATAGAAGGGATTGTTTGCTGTCATCGGTGTGACGATGTAACCGGGGCAAATGGTAATGACGGAGACCCCGCTGCCGTGCATTTCTACCCGTAGACTTTCCAGATAGGCGATGGTAGCTGCCTTGGAAGCGGAGTAAGCGCCCCCACCGGGGAGGCCGCGATAGCCTGCAACGCTGGCGATCCCGACCAGGCTGCCGTGTCCGGCAGTGCGCATTGCCACGACAAATGGCTGGAAGATATTGAGCATGCCGTTGACGTTAGTGGCGAGGATGTCCGCGAAAACCTCACTGTCTTCGGCGTATTCGGTAAGCGTGCCACGACTGATGCCGGCATTGGCGATGACAATATCCGGGTGACCGTGATGGTGCATAAAATCCTGTGCAACGGCCTGCATGGCAGTAGCATCACGCACGTCGGCGACATAAACAGCTGCGCCGGGTAGTTCTTGCGCGAGTTCCTGCAGCAGTTCTCTGCGCCGTGCGATCAATCCCAGAGTTGCACCCTGTCTTGCGTAATGCAGTGCCAAGGCTCTGCCCAGCCCGCTGGAGGCACCGCTGATAAGGACTGTTAGCGGCATTGGGCAGCCAGCTTCCAATTCCGTTTCATCAGTGACACTTCGTTGGTTTCCGCGTTTGCACCTTGCCGTACCATCCCTGTACCATCTTCATTGCTCGCTCGTTCGCCACCTCGTTTCACTTTCGGACTGGAATTGAAATTCGTAGGTGTGATGAAATGAGCGCCATACTATTTCTTTGCCCTCTCCCTGCGCACTTTCACGATCAGCTCTTCCAGTGTTCTGATGGTGTCTTGCGGAGTGCCGCCCATCTTGCCACTGGTCAGATACCTGCCATCCACCACCACTGCGGGGACGCCTGCGAGATTGTAATCCTTGGACATCTGTGTGGAGCGGGATGCTTGGTTCTGCACCGAGAAAGAGTTGTAGGCATCGGCAAATTTCTGCCGCTCTATCCCCTGCTTTGCCATCCAGTCGAACAGTAGGTCTTCCTTGCTCAGGTCTATCTTGTCGAGATGAATGGCGTCGTAAACTTTATCATGCAGCTTATCCCTTACGCCCAAGGCTTCCAGCGCGTAAAAAGTTTTTGTACCGGGAACCCAGTTGGCACGGAACACTGCCGGAACGTAGCGGAAGCTCACATCTTTCGGCATTTTTTTCTGCCAGGCCTTGATGTGCGGATGCAGGTCGTAGCAGTGCGGGCAGCCATACCAGAAGAATTCGAGCACCTCGATGTTTTTACCACTTTCCGTCGGCCGAGCTTCGGGTAGGACGGTGTAATCACGCCCCTCAATGATTTCAGCACGGGCGCTGGCAGCGGCCAACCCCAAGCCAGTTGATAATAACAGGATCGTAAAAAATCGGATTGGCTTCATTTTTTTCCTCGCGATGACAAAGATTGTGTTGACGTTGATAGCAGGTTACTGCGCCCCTTCATGCACTTTGATCAGACTGGTCTGGATGCTATTTTGTTGCAGGGAGGCGCGCACCCGGCTGATCTCGCCGGCATCTGCAAAAGGTCCCACGCGCACTCTATGCCAGATCCCCTTCTCTGCCAGATCGACCACCTGAACCGACGCTTCCACCCCCATCATTGCGAGTTTCGCTTTCAAATTATCCGCATCCTCGGCGTTCTGGAATGATCCTGCCTGAATAAAATAACTTTCTTTGGACGAGGGTTGCGGTACCACCTGCTGGAGCTGTTGCTCGGTGACCGGCTCCTCAGCGCCTGGCAATATCTTGTAAAACTCGAAGCGCGGCTTGCCGTCAGCAGTCTGTGCTGATTTATCGTCTTTGCCGGCTACCTGCCCACCCTTTTGCGCGGAACTCAGGTCGCTCTTTACCGCGCTATCGACGGGCCTATCCTGGGCAACGAACGGACTGGGCGCCTGATTGATATATATCCAGATACCCATGGCACTGATAAGTCCCAATGCATAACCGATAAACAACCCCAAAACAAGAGAGCTCCCGCTTTTGCCGGAGGCCGTAGATTTGGGCTGAGATTTATAATCTCGACTCATGGAAATCCTTATTGGGTTTGTCTGCCGGCTTACATCTTGCTGGGCGCACTTACGCCCAGCAGTGTCAGTCCGTTCACCAGCACTTGTCGTATTGCCGCAATCAGTGCCAGGCGGGCAAGCCGCAGCGGCACTTCCGGCACGAGAAAACGGGTCGCATTATAGTAACTGTGGAATTCACCTGCCAGCTCTCTGAGATAAAAAGCGATCAGGTGAGGAGAAAGTTCTTTCGCTGCCGCATCCACCGTCTCGGGATAATCAATCAGCTTCTGCAACAGCGCCAGTTCCGCAAGACTAGTGAGCGGACTGGGATCTGCCGTGGTAAGTGTTGCCGTGTCTTCACCCCACTGCTCCAGAACGCTGCAGACTCGTGCATGGGCGTATTGCACGTAATACACCGGGTTATCGTTGCTTTGCGACTTGGCCAAATCCAGATCGAAATCCAGATGTTGGTCACTCTTGCGCAACACATAAAAAAATCGTGCGGCATCGTTACCCACTTCCTGGCGTAATTCCCGTAGCGTGACAAATTCGCCTGAACGGGTGGACATAGAAGTTTTTTTGCCATCGCGGTAGAGCACCGCGAACTGCACCAAAGCAACTTCGAGTTTCGCTGGATCCAACGCCAATGCCTGCAATGCGCCCTTTACCCGCTGGATATAACCGTGGTGATCGGCGCCCCACACATCGATGGCGCGATCAAAGCCGCGCTCGAATTTGTTGAGGTGATAGGCAATGTCAGAAGCAAAATAAGTGAACTCTCCATTTGCACGCTGCACCACCCGGTCTTTTTCGTCGCCGAAATCGGACGAGCGAAACCATTTCGCACCATCCTGCTTGTACAAATAGTTTTTCTGTTCGAGTAGTTGCACCACATGTGCCACCATACCGCTGTCGAACAGCGATTGCTCTGAAAACCAGGTGTCGAACACCACGCCGAATTCCATCAAGTCGTTGCGGCAATCACCCAACTGCTCGGTGAGAACAAAATTGTGAATGTAAGCATAATCCTGCCCCAGCAGTTTCTTCGCTTTGGCGATTAATCCATCAAGCCGAGCTTCACTAGCGTCATCTAATGCCGGAGGAATATCTGCAAATAGCAAATCGGGTTGGTGCAGGTAGCGGTTGCCATGCGCTTTGTATATCAGTCGCGCCATGTCGCGCACGTACTCTCCCTGATAGGCGTTGCCGGGAAAAGCGATGGTGGCACCATTCAGCTCCAGATAGCGCAGCCAGGTGGAAAGCGCCAGAATGTCCATCTGCCGTCCCGCATCGTTGATATAGTACTCGCGCTCAACAGAAAAACCGGCGGCGGTCAGTACATTGGCAAGACTCGCACCAAACGCTGCGCCGCGCCCATGACCGACATGCAGCGGCCCGGTGGGATTAGCTGAAACGAATTCCACCTGAATTCTCTTGCCCACACCGTTGTCGCTATGGCCAAATTTGGTGCCGCTCTCCAGCGCATGGCGTGGAAACTGTTGCTTGGCAGAAGTCTTGAGGAACAGATTGATGAACCCCGCGCCCGCAATCTCGATTTTTTCCAGATAGGGTGAAGCAGGCATTGCCTTGATCAACAAGGCAGCGATGTCGCGCGGATTCTGGTGCAGTGGTTTGGCCAGCTGCATTGCCAGATTACAGGAATAATCGCCGTGGCTGGCTTGCTTCGGACGTGCGAATTCGATGCTCACACCGGGGTCCACTGGTGCAATTTCATGCAAAGCATGATGCAGGATTTCGCTTAAGTGTGACTTGAAGTTGAGTTGGGCTGGCCGGGTCATAGCTATGTCATGGCAGCAGATTGTTTATACAGCCGCTATTATAGCGGGGTTAAGGTGAGTAACGCTTGCCAGTTTCGTTTGCGCAATAACCAGAGCAATCTACAAGATGAAATTAAAAAAAGATGTGGTCGTGATCGGTGCTGGTGCTGCAGGCATGATGTGTGCGATGGAGGCAGGCAAACGCGGTCGTTCGGTGCTGCTGCTGGACCATGCGACCAAGTTCGCAGAAAAAATCCGCATTTCCGGCGGCGGGCGCTGCAATTTTACCAATCGCCATGTTGGGCCAGAAAATTTCCTGTCACATAATCCGCACTTCTGCCGCTCTGCGCTGGCGCGCTTCACCCCGCAGGATTTTGTCACGCTAGTGGAAAAACACGGCATCCGTTATCACGAGAAGAAACTGGGGCAACTGTTTTGCAACGACAGCTCGCAACAGATCATCGACCTGCTGCGGCAGGAATGCAATACAGCAGGCGTGGAATGGCAGATGCCGTGCCGGGTACAGAGTATCAATTTGGCTGGGTTCAGTGCCGCCAGTATCAACAGCGATGGCAGCAAGTTTGTGTTGGAAACCGACCGTGGTGGCGTGGTTACAGATTCATTGGTGATAGCAACTGGCGGTCTTTCCATTCCGCAAATCGGTGCCACTCCTTTTGGTTATCGTGTCGCCGAACAATTCGACATCGCTGTTACCCCCTTGCGCCCGGCACTGGTTCCTTTGACTTTTGCGCCGGAGCAACTGGTCTGTTTTGCCGAGCTGCCAGGGGTTGCGATTGATGCTGAAGTCAATTGCAATGGCGCACACTTCCGTGAAAATTTGTTAATCACGCACCGTGGCTTGAGCGGTCCAGCAATATTGCAGATTTCCTCCTACTGGCAGCCCGGTGATGCAATTCATATCAACCTCTTGCCGGATCTGGACACAACCGCGTTACTGCTCAGTCACAGGCATAGCGCCACATTGCTGCCTAATCTACTGGCGCAATATCTGCCTAGACGCTTTGCACAAGTTTGGAGCGAAACTATTACGTCGGTGCTGCCAGTTAGGCCAATGCAGCAATACAGTGAGAGCGAGTTACAATATATTGCGGCCCAGTTGCAAGACTGGCAAGTTACACCTAGCGGCACCACAGGCTACAAAAAAGCGGAAGTAACGTTAGGCGGAGTGGATACCCGTGAACTGTCATCCAAAACCATGCAAGCGAAAAAAGTGCCCGGACTTTATTTCATCGGTGAGGTGGTCGATGTAACTGGACACTTGGGCGGGTTCAACTTCCAGTGGGCATGGGCGTCAGGTCATGCAGCTGGGCAATTTGTGTGATAAGTTGCCTGATCTCGTTTTGAGAAAATCAATTGGGGCGCGACGTGGTGGCTCCCAACGAGATTCACTACGATTGTGCGGTACGAGATGACAAAGTCTCAATTGTGGCATGTGCTGTCATTCAAACCTTGGCGGAAATTTTGAGGTGCTCTCATTTTTCCCTTATGGCACAGTGACTGACTATCCCGAGGGAAAGTATCCAAACTTTAAAGCCAAGATTGAGCTCTACTGGGTGAATAAAAAAATATCGAACAGGCAAATGGCGCACAGCTCATTCTTTATCCGCAATACCCGGAAATCAGGCTATCAGGCTATCAGGCTTTTTGCAGGGATGTGGACTAGCGCCTCGGAAATATTTACAGATGCCGCCTGCTTATTCCTCGACAATTAGTACCTCACGGTGACAGCCAAGACACTTGGAAACAAATACGCACTCACCGTCAATCAGTCTTATTTCCGTTAAATCAAGGCGGCATCCGCATTTGCTACAACAGTCCGGCTGGTCGGACATGATGTAGTAAATTGGACGATCAGCTTGCTTATCGATGAGT
>CAMDAX010000113.1 GCA_945888885.1 Nitrosovibrio sp. Nv4
TGATGCGATCGACTTGATCGCCATCCATTGCGATTCATGCTCCTTTTGTTGCTCGAATACCAATCTTACCGCTCGTTCTCGTACTTCCGGTGAATAACTGATTTGGTTTTTCATCTCTTCCTCCTCTCAAATCATTTTATCTCCGGAAAACCCGGGGCGATTCAATGACCACGGCGGTCGCGGAGCCGCTCTCCACATTGGAGCCCAGGAAACAGATATTGGCCAATTCCAACGGGTTTTGAACCTCAGTGGAAGTGGCGGTGGCTTTTTTCTCGATGGGCAAGGATTCGCCAGTCAATGCAGACTGATTCAGAAACAAATCCTTGGCGGAAAGCACGCGAACATCGGCTGGGACCATATCACCAGCAGACAGCCGAATGATATCACCCGGCACCAACAGCTTAAGCGGTGCTTCGGTTTCTTTGCCTGCGCGCACCAGAGTCGCGGTATTGCTGACCATCGCTCTGAGCTTTTCAGCAGCATTATCGGCCCGCATCTCCTGGTAGAAACGCAAAACCACACCCAGAACCACCATGATGAAAATGATCACCGCCGCGCGCAAATCGCCGGCTAGAAAGGAAGTCACACCGAGTGCGGTGAGTAGAAGGAGCAATGGATTCTTGATGTTACTCAACAGACGCATTAAGGCGGATTGATGCTTCTCTCGGGCAATTTCGTTCATCCCGTACTGCTGCAAGCGCGAATCGGCTTCTCCCTGGCTCAAGCCACCCAATCGAGAATCCAGTGTTTTTAGGACAGCTTCGGTACCGGCGCGCGCCGTTTCCAGCAGTTGCTCTGAAGCATGCTTCCCGTTTTTGTCATTGAGATTATCTGGGTGTTGAGCCCGATTCATGGCGGTTTCTAGCAAACTCACTGACATCTCCGTAACTGGCTTCGTAAAACTTGTGACGGAATTTGGAAATCACTCATATCCCCAAACACGTTGTTGATTGCAGTCTCTTGCTTCATTGCTTATTTTTCCTTTGATTCGGTCATCGCTACCACAAGATATGATTATCTTCTAAAGGATCGCCGCACCTTCGTGGTACGGAACGATTCGCGCCGTATAATCTGTCAACGGACGGGCATCCATCACAAGCGCGCGATAGGCGTGCACGCGCTTCATTTCTTGCCGCACTGGAATGCCATCATCAACTTTATCGGCATAGAGCTCGACCTGAACCTCAACCACATGTTGCTCGCCATCAGTTTCAATTTTCACTTCACCGAAGTGCAATCCGCGCATGATTGGCGGAGGCAGCCGGTAGAGAGCTGCTCAGTGTATTCGCGCACCGCGCGACTGCTGGAAAATTGCGGGATCACCTGAGCTACTTTTGAGTGAAGAACCACGATGCCCAGAGGTGCCGAAGGCGATTCTTTGTTCAGATACTGATGGATCAGGAGTATTGGTGTAGTAGGCGGAGACGAGTTTTGGAACGTTGATCAACATTGATGATTCGACGGGTTTTCCTGCCAAAGGACTTATTTTCATTTCTACCTCATGTGCACTGTTCATTCGAAGCTTGTAACAAAGGGAAATTTAAATCTCCCTTTTTAGCACCTACGCGTAATTGAGCATATCGCCACAAAGATTACATAAAATTTGCTCACCTTGTACGCATCCAATTCTATTTGGTCTACTTTTCAGAATATCCTCATCTTAGTAAGTCTGTAGATGATTCACTATTTATTCCACATTACGTTACAGTCTGCTTTTGCTGCAGCAGTCAATAAGTCAATTAACGGTAATCCTCGATTTGTCATGCTCACCACAGGTTCATCCGTATCCTCATTTTCATTCTCGACTGGCGACGAGATTTTTTCCGCATCAATAGCGGCTTTTAATCGGCTCAATGCCGCAGGAACATCTGCCGCCAAAATAGCGCCAGGAACGGTCGCGCTGTGTCCCATCATTTTGAGCATGGTCAGTGCGTCACCTTCAAACATAGTGATATTGGCATGAGCATCTGTTGTAAATGTCACTAGCATACTATCCTCCTAGAAAATAAATTTTTACTCTGGCATTGCCAATCATACTGGCTCGATATTTCTTCATAATGACACCGCTCTAGTCATAAGATCGGGCTTTGGGTTATACCATCCGCCATCGGCCGTGATGAGCACATCAGCTTCCATCGGTCCCCAGCTACCGGGCTTATAGAATCTGACTGGCTGATGCTCCGTCAGAACATTATCAAGCACTGCCCAAGCCGACTCAACTGCATCCTGCCGGGTGAAAAGCGCACCGTTACCAGCCAATGCATCACCCAGCAGCCGCTCGTAAGGCGCTTGCTCATCTGGCTGTGCGTTGAGAAGGTAAAGTTCTTTCTGGTCGCCGACATATTCCTCTCCCGCTCGCTTGACGCGCGCGGCCAAAGCAATGGCGGGATGCGGTGATAATTGGAAGCGCAAATAATTAGCCCGGCAAGCCTCCGGCCCGGTATCTTCAAACAGTTTCTGCGGAGGCGCCTTAAGTTGAACCAGAATTTCTGCAGCAGTTTCGGCCAAGCATTTGCCTGAACGCAGATACCACGGCACGCCTGCCCAGCGCCACGAATCAATAAATAGCCGCAGGGCACAATAAGTCTCCGTGTCAGAATCCTTAGCGACACCAGTCTCCTGAAGATAGCCTTCAAACTGACCTCTTACCAGATCTTCCGGTTTTAGTGCATGCATCGCTTGAAATACCTTGGCTTTTTCGCTTCGCTGGGCTTCAAAATCTCGCCCGGCTGGAGGCTCCATGGCCAGAAGCGCAACTATTTGAAAGAGATGGTTCTGAATTACGTCGCGCAGGCAGCCGACTCCGTCGTAGAAACTGCCTCTGCCTTCCACCCCAAAATCTTCCGAAAGTGTGATCTGAACACTCGCCACGTAATTGCGATTCCAAATCGGCTCCAAGAACGAATTTGCGAATCGGAAATAAAGGATGTTTTCAATCGCTTCTTTACCAAGGAAGTGGTCAATGCGAAAGATCGAAATTTCTGGAAAAACCAAATGTGCAGCGCGGTTGAGCTCGCATGCCGAGGCCAAATCACGCCCAAAAGGCTTTTCCACAATGACGCGGGCATTCTCCGCCAAGCCAGAAGAACCAAGATCTTTGATGATGGCTGAGAAGAAGGCAGGCGGAATGGCGAGATAGAAGGCCGGATGCAGTGCGCCGTTAAGCGTTTTTTTGAGCGTTTGAAACGTTTCCGGGTTTTTATAATCACCGTCTACATAACGCAACAACGAAAGCAATTGATTTAAGACGTTCGAATCGACGTTTTTAATGACATTTTTTATACCGTCTATTGCGCGATCGTGTAGTTGCGCTAGCGTCCAGCCCGAAAAACCAACGCCTACGATCGGAATCTTTAATGACCCTCGTTTAACCATCGCGTAGAGCGATGGAAATATTTTCTTGTGTGCAAGATCACCCGTTGCGCCAAAAAGTACCAGTGCGCCTGATGGCGCAAGGCCGCTGGTGGGTTTGTCCATGTCATGTACCATCCTTTGGCTTTTCATCATGACCGCCAAACTGCTTGCGCATGGCCGAGAGAATGCGATCGGCATAATCCGCCTCTCCCTGGGATTCGAAACGTCCGAATAATGCAGCACTGATAACTGGCGCTGGCACGCCTTCGTCGATGGCGGCGAGTGTGGTCCAGCGACCTTCGCCCGAGTCCGATACGTGTCCTGAAAATTGCTTTAGCTCCGAATCTCCGGCAAGCGCGGCCGCGGTTAAATCGAGCAGCCAGGATGAGATCACGCTGCCTCGACGCCATACTTCGGCCACTTTGCCGATGTCGATGCGGTATTGATAGGCTTCCGGGTCACGCAACGGAGTGGTCTCGGCATCCTGTGCTCTTGCACGAAGACCTACATCTGCATGTTTGAGAATATTGAGTCCTTCCGCGTATGCGGCCATCAGGCCGTATTCGATGCCGTTGTGAACCATCTTCACAAAATGACCCGCGCCGGCCGGGCCACAGTGCAAGTAACCCTGTTCTTCGGGACCCGGTTCGCCGCCGCGCCCGGAAGTCCGTTCTGCTGCTGCAACGCCTGGTGAGATGCTTTTAAAGATCGGATCGAGATGCCGGACTACGTCTTCCTCGCCGCCAATCATCAAGCAGTAGCCTCGCTCGAGCCCGAATACGCCGCCGCTGGTTCCACAGTCAACATAGTGAATACCTTGTGTCTTGAGGGCTTTAGCACGCACTTGATCATCGCGATAATAGCTGTTGCCACCATCAATGATAATGTCGTTCGCCGCAAGCAATACTGCCAGATCTGAAATTGTCTTGCCGGTAACACCGGCGGGTACCATTACCCAGATCACACGCGGAGCGGACAGTTTGGCGACAAAATCATCCAACGAATCGGCCTGTTCAATAGCCTGGCCGGTTAGTGCCTTGACGGCAGCCACATTGACGTCATAGACCACACACGAGTGGCCGTCTTTAGTCAAGCGCCGCACTAGGTTGGCTCCCATGCGTCCTAGACCAATCATCCCCAGTTGCATGCAATCCTCTCCTGTATTGATTCAGATCTAAACATCAGACTCCCAGAACATTTGAAAATAAACCGCATAAATCCAGTAATTTTCTGGATTCGATCAATTGTTCCGTTCAGAAAAAATCTGAACGGAACAACTTCTTCTTAACAAAAGTGCAACGTAGAACAGTTGCGCATACGAATAAAGATCCAGTCTGCTTTTCATGCCTTATTTTTATAATGAAATTATCTACCACGACTGTCTGTGCGCTATCGAACACAGTCAAACATGGTAATACCGGCATAAACATCGGTTGAAAAGATTGTGAATGTTAAAAGCATACCGTTTATCCTTTAAAAAATAACAAAGTACTAGGCGTACACTTGCACAAGTCCGTTCATGCGATGCTGCGCAAAACTGTTTGGCGCCTCCTGCAATTGCTAGGGATTAATTCCACCGGGTTGAAAGTATTTGCGGGCAACATTTTTTGCTGCAATGCAATCCATTAGATCTTTCCAGGATTCTGCAAAAGACTGCACGCCTTCACGCTGGAGTTTAGCTGCGAGCACCACATCATCCACATTAACCCGTGCAAAAGCGGCAAGCACCGCTTCGGCATCACCGCCATCGCTTGGCATAGTCGTTTGCACTTTGCCGTGCTCGGCAAAAGCAAGCAATGTCTTATCGGGCATCGTGTTGATGGTATCCGGCGCCACGAGTGCCTCGATGTATAAGGTATCCGAGACATTGGGATCTTTGCTGCCCGTGCTACCCCAGAGCAGGCGTTGCGGCCGTGCACCCGCGCTGGCCAGTTTTTGCCAGCGGGGTGAGGCCAACAATTCCCGGTAGGATTTGTAGACGCGCTTGGCGATGGCGATACCGAGGCGGTTATGCAGCACCTGCGGGGCTTTGTCCTTGATGGCCGTATCCCAGCGGCTGACGAAAATTGATGCAACAGAATAGACTTTTGGATCAAGACCGGCAGCGATTCGCCGCTCGATCCCTTGCATATAGGCTTTGGCAGCTGCCATGTAGTGCTCGCACGAGAACAACAACGTCACATTTACCGGCACCCCCGCGAAGATGCTTTCCTCGATCGCGGGAATTCCTGCACGAGTGCCTGGAATCTTGATAAAAAGATTAGGGCGCTTTGCTCGTTCATAAAGCATCGCTGCGGCCTTGATGGTGCCGCCCGTATCATCCGCGAGCAAGGGAGACACCTCCAACGATACCCAACCGTCCATTCCGCCAGTGGTATCGTGGATTGGACGTAACAGATCGGCAGCCTGTGTCAAATCCTCCAAGGCTAGCTCGAAGAATAACGCCTCACCCGATTTGCCCTCAGCGGTTTTTTGATCGATGGCGGCATCGTAGAAATCCGCGCCCTTGATCGCTTTATCAAAGATCGTCGGATTGGAAGTCAAACCAGTCACTGAGAGTTCACTAATGTAATGGCGTAGCTTGCCGCTCGTCAGCAATTCGCGGGTGATATTATCAAGCCAAACACTTTGGCCGAGATCATGCAGTTGTTGCGTCGCTTTCATCATGTTCCTTATTCAGCGTATGAATGGTTGGATTTGGTTCGAGCGCTTTGTATATTTTCACGTCGACCGTATGCTCCAGGCGATCATCGACCAGTGGAATTATTTTATCGGGGCATTCGATGCCATCCACCGTTACACGCATCGTGTTGTTTTGCATCGTATCGCTCGTATTCATTTCCATTTGCGATACGGCAATATGGTAGACAGTCTCGTGATAGCGGTAATGCAACTTGAATGTTTGCCAGGTTGCAGGCAAGCAAGGCGCGAAGTGCAGTTTATCCACTTCCAGCCTCAAGCCAAGCAGGGATTCCACAATCAGCCGGTACATCCAGCCGGCGGAGCCTGTATACCAGCTCCACCCGCCGCGGCCGGCATGCGGTGAAACCGCATACACATCGGCAGCAA
>CAMDAX010000114.1 GCA_945888885.1 Nitrosovibrio sp. Nv4
CCAACACTTGGGCTTTCTTCACTTCTTTTTGGCTCATGAGTTTGTCCATTTTAAATTTGTCCGCCAATGTTTTAAACAGGGGTGAGTTTAATCACCAGCGGACATTTCTACTTGGGAGAAACCGGACATTACTACTTTGCGCTAACAATATTGTTTGCTTGTGTTGACTGGAGTGCTCGGACGGATTAAAATCCACGGTATTTTGAAATACAGACAACGCTGGGCTTTACTGCTCCGGCCTAGTGCTAGTGTCGGAGAACAGAGGATAAGCGCTGGCTCGGGGAATGAAAAAAAGCAATTCATCTGAAAGCACGCTTTCAGCATCCCCAGTATCATACCAAGCAGTTCAGTTTTTCTGATAGACGCCGAATTATGGGTTGGATACAAAGCAAGCCGGTACGCACCATCATGCGCTGGCAATTGATCGTCACTGTGGTGATGGTACTGATCCTCGCTCCATTATGGGGGTTTCACGGTGCGCTCTCGGCATTTCTGGGGGGGGTGGTGAGCATTGTCGCCGCTGCCGCTTTTGCTGCAATTGTCTCGCGTTACCATGGCGCCAGCATAAGTGGGGCACTTAAAACCGCGATACGGGCAGAGGCAGTCAAGATCATAACCATGATAGCTTTGCTCTGGTTGGTGTTGACGTTTTACAAGGATGTTGTTGCGGTTGGCTTCATTGGAACATTTGCTATCACTGTTTTGGTCTTCGGCATGGCGTTATTTGTCCGGGATGATACAAGAGTGGTCCCACAAATTAAATAGTTTGAACAGGCACTAAATAACAATGGCATCAGGCGCGGAACTCACCCCCACATCGTACATGACTCACCACCTCACCAACATGACCAGCTCAGTTGGCGAAGGTGCATTCTGGACGCTGCACGTTGACACGCTGGTGATGTCGCTACTGCTGGGCATCCTCAGCTTCGGCTTTTTGTGGTCGGTAGTGCGCGGCGCAACTTCCGGGGTTCCCGGCAAACGCCAGGCGTTTGTCGAACTGGCTGTTGAATTCATCGACGACCAGGTAAAGAGCACTTTTCACGGTGACCGTCACGCGTTTGTTGCACCGGCGGCGCTCACAGTGTTTGTATGGGTGCTGATGATGAATGCGATGGATCTGCTGCCAATCGATATCATGGCGCTGATCTACGAACTGCTGGGTCTGCACAACTGGCGCAGCGTGCCCACCACTGACATCAACGCTACTTTTGCACTGGCGCTGTCGGTGTGGCTGCTGATGATTTTTTTCAATATTAAGGTTAAGGGATTCGGCGGCTGGATCCACGAACTGGTCTGTACCCCGTTCGGTAAGAATCCACTGTTATGGCCGGTTAACCTGCTATTTAATCTGGTCGAATATGTCTCCAAGCCGCTGTCCCATTCCTTGCGTCTTTACGGCAACATCTACGCAGGTGAAATAATTTTCCTGCTGATCGGTATGTGGGCTGCAACAGGGCTGGCCGGTACCGTGTTTGGCACGATACTTGGCGCAGGATGGGCGATTTTTCATATTTTGATCATTACATTACAGGCATTTATTTTCATGATGCTGACGGTGGTGTATCTTTCCATGGCGCATGAATCACACTGATTTTCTGTCTTACTATTTGCTTATCATTACTATCCACCACAACGAGAGGAAAACAAAATGGACAATTTACAATATTTGGCAATGATTCAGGCCTACACAGGCATTGGTATCGGTCTGATGATCGGTCTCGGTGCAGCCGGTGCCTGTATCGGCATAGGTATTATGTGTAGCAGCTTCCTTGAGGGAGCCGCGCGGCAGCCCGAAATGATTCCAACGCTGCAGGGCAAAGTATTCCTGCTGCTCGGACTGATCGACGCCTCATTCATTATCGGTGTTGGCCTGGCGATGCTGTTTGCATTCGGCAATCCGCTACTCGCTGTCATCAAATAATAATGCCGGCTCTCGGTGCCATTATCAGGGGCTAGCCATGAACATAAATTTCACCCTTTTTTCTCAAGCGGCAGCTTTTGCCGTATTCATCTGGTTTACGGTCAAGTTTGTCTGGCCGCCGTTGATGCGTGCGATTGAAGATCGCCAGAAAACCATCGCTGACGGTCTGGCGGCGGGTGAACGTGGCAAACATGAACTGGAATTATCCAGCCACCGTTCCGCCGACGTGCTGAAGGAGGCCAAGCAACGAGCCTCCGTCATTATTGCCCAGGCAGAAAAACGTGCTTCCCAAATTATCGAGGAAGCAAAGGGAACCGCCAAGGATGAGGGTAATCGTATTCTCGTTGGCGCCAAGGCAGAGGTCGAGCAGGAAGTGTTTCGCGCTAAGGAAACACTACGTCAACAAGTGGCTGATCTGGCTGTGGCAGGTGCCGCGAAGATTCTGCGCCGCGAAGTAGACGCCAAAACTCATGCCGATCTGCTCACATCCATCAGGGCGGAGCTGTAAGCGATGGCCGAGGCCCGTACTGTTGCGCGACCCTATGCTGAAGCCGTATTCAAACTGGCTAGAGTGGGCGATACGCTGCCTGCCTGGTCCGACATGCTGCAGCTTACGGCCACGGTAGCCAGCGACGAGCGTATTCGCGCCCTTATCGGCAACCCGAAAATTCCTGCCAAGCGGTTGAGCGAACTGCTTCTCAGCATATGTGGCGACAAGCTCAGCAGCGAAGGCCGTAATTTTATTCTGCTGCTGGTAGAAAACCACCGGGTCGAGATACTGCCGCAAGTAAGCGAACTGTTTGAACAACTGAAGGCGCAACATGAAGGCGTGCTGGAAGCGAATATTGCTTCTGCATTTGCCATGAGCGATGTGCAATTGAAAGATTTGGTGCTAAACCTCGAGGCCAAATTTAAACGCAAAATAGAGGCCAAGGTGAGTGTGAATCCGGAATTAATCGGTGGAGTGAAAGTTGAAATCGGTGACGAAGTGCTCGACGCCTCCGTGCGCGGCAAACTGGAAGCCATGGCCATTGCCCTTAAAAGCTAGGAGTTATTTGAAATGCAGTTAAATCCATCTGAAATCAGTGAACTGATTAGAAGCAGAATCGAGGGACTCGGCACTACTGCGGAAGTCCGTACCCAGGGCACCATCGTTTCGGTGACTGACGGTATCGTACGTATTCACGGCCTGTCTGACGTAATGCAGGGCGAAATGCTGGAATTTCCCGGCAATACTTTCGGTCTCGCGCTCAACCTTGAGCGCGACTCCGTTGGTGCAGTAATCATGGGCGCATACGAGCACATCACCGAAGGTGATATCGTCAAGTGTACTGGTCGCATTCTGGAGGTCCCGGTAGGTGAAGGATTGATGGGCCGTGTGGTCAACGCGCTGGGACAACCGATAGATGGCAAGGGCCCGATTACCGCGCAAGGTTCTGAACCGATCGAAAAAATCGCACCGGGCGTGATCTGGCGTCAATCAGTGAATCAACCGGTACAAACCGGACTGAAATCAATTGATGCCATGGTTCCTGTCGGGCGCGGTCAACGCGAATTGATCATCGGCGATCGCCAGACCGGCAAGACTGCGGTGGCGATAGACGCGATCATCAACCAGAAGGGCGAGAACATGGTTTGCATCTACGTTGCGATCGGACAGAAAGCCTCGTCCATCGCCAACGTGGTACGCAAACTGGAAGAACACGGCGCGATGGAGTACACCATTGTGGTGGCTGCCACCGCATCTGAATCGGCAGCGATGCAGTTCATTGCCCCCTACTCTGGTTGCACCATGGGAGAATACTTCCGCGACAAGGGCGAAGATGCGCTGATCATATACGACGATTTGACCAAACAGGCTTGGGCCTACCGGCAGATTTCACTGTTGCTGCGTCGTCCGCCCGGTCGCGAAGCCTATCCTGGCGATGTGTTTTATCTGCACTCGCGGTTGCTGGAGCGCGCTGCTCGAGTCAGCGCGGCATACGTCGAGAAAGCCACCAATGGCGCAGTTAAAGGAAAAACTGGTTCATTGACTGCATTACCGGTGATCGAGACCCAGGCAGGCGACGTAACTGCTTTCGTTCCCACCAATGTGATTTCAATCACCGATGGCCAGATTTTTCTGGAAACCGATTTATTCAATGCCGGTATCCGCCCTGCGATCAATGCCGGGGTCTCGGTGTCGCGTGTGGGTGGTGCGGCACAAACCAAGGTCATCAAGAAACTGGGCGGTGGTGTGCGTCTGGCACTGGCACAATATCGTGAACTGGCAGCGTTTGCACAGTTTGCTTCCGATCTCGACGAGGCTACCCGCAAGCAATTGGAGCGCGGTAAAATGGTGACCGAGCTGATGAAGCAGGCGCAATATGCCACCCTGAGCGTATCCGAAATGGCGCTCACGTTGTTTGCCGTTAACAAAGGTTATCTGGACGATGTGGAGGTAAAACGTGCACTGGCGTTTGAATCGGCATTGAAAGGCCATATGCGAAGCAAATATGGCGCCATTATGGACAAGATTGAAACCAGTAAGGATCTCGACGCTGCGACTGAAAAAGAACTTGACGCCGCGATTCAAGACTTCAAGACAAACGGAACATATTAACCGATGGCTGGTAGCAGAGAAATACGCAACAAGATCAAAAGCGTCAAGAATACGCAGAAGATCACACGCGCCATGGAAATGGTAGCTGCTTCCAAAATGCGCAAAGCGCAGGATCGCATGAAAAAAGCGCGGCCCTACGGTGAAAAGATACGTAATGTTGCCGCACACATGAGCCGTGCCAATACCGAATACCGTCATCCTTTTCTGATAGAGCGGGATACGGTTAAACGTATCGGCATTATCGTGGTCACTTCCGATAAAGGCTTGTGCGGCGGTCTCAATACCAATGTGTTGCGCATGGCGCTAAGCAAGATGAAAGCGTGGGAAATCGAAGGCGAACAGATTGAGGCCTGCTGCATTGGCAATAAGGGTTTTGGCTTCATGAACCGGCTCGGCGCCAACGTGATTTCGCATGTTATCGGTCTGGGAGATGCGCCTGATCTGGCAAAGTTGATTGGCGCAGTAAAAATCATCCTGGACGGCTATACCCAGGATCGCTTTGACCGTGTATACATTTTCTATACCCGCTTCATCAACACCATGAAACAGGAACCGGTGATGGAGCAATTGCTGCCGCTTTCCGACGAGCGCCTCAAAGGGGGCGAAGGTCCCAAGGGACAAAGAGGTGTATGGGATTATATTTACGAACCCGAAGCCAAACCTGTCATTGATGACATCATGGTGCGCTATGTCGAAGCGCTGATTTACCAGGCTCTGACCGAAAACATGGCATCGGAACAATCGGCGCGGATGGTGGCGATGAAGGCTGCGTCAGATAATGCCGGTAGCGTAATAGACGAATTAACGCTGATTTATAACAAGTCACGTCAGGCTGCGATTACCAAGGAATTGTCCGAGATTGTTGGCGGCGCGGCAGCAGTTTAAACATTTTGATTTAGCATTTAGGGAACAACCATGAACCAAGGAAAAATTGTTCAGTGTATCGGCGCGGTGGTAGACGTTGAATTTCCGCGTGAAGCGATACCGAAAGTGTATGACGCGCTGGTGCTGGAAGGAACGGAACTCACGCTTGAGGTGCAGCAACAACTAGGCGACGGTGTAGTGCGCACGATTGCCCTCGGGTCTTCCGATGGGTTGCGCCGTGGCATGATGGTAACTAATACAGGCGAGCAGATTCTGGTGCCGGTCGGCCTCAAGACTCTGGGCCGCATCATGGACGTACTCGGCAGGCCAATAGATGAGATGGGGCCTATTGGCGCGGAAAAAACCATGTCGATACACCGCAAGGCGCCAGCATTTGATGAGCTGGCAGCATCTACCGAATTGCTGGAAACCGGCATCAAAGTGATCGACCTGGTCTGTCCTTTCGCCAAAGGCGGCAAGGTCGGCCTGTTTGGCGGTGCGGGCGTAGGCAAGACTGTCAACATGATGGAACTGATCCGCAACATCGCTATCGAGCACAGTGGCTTTTCGGTGTTTGCCGGTGTAGGTGAGCGCACTCGTGAAGGCAACGATTTCTACCATGAGATGAAAGAATCTGGCGTGCTGGACAAGGTGGCGCTGGTGTACGGACAAATGAATGAGCCGCCTGGAAACCGCTTACGGGTAGCGTTGACTGGCCTGACTATGGCGGAATCTTTTCGGGATGAAGGCCGCGACGTGCTGCTATTT
>CAMDAX010000115.1 GCA_945888885.1 Nitrosovibrio sp. Nv4
ATCTTTTCTTCGGCGCGAGCCAGCTCGATTTGATCGGTGATGTTTAATTTGTTTCCTAAAATCATGCGATTACTCCTTCTGAATCTACGCCTTCGATTTGGGTCACGATGGCATCAATATCCGCCCGCAGCTGGTCAATTTTGGCGACGGTGATTTTCAGCTCGGCATTAAGCGCAGTGATATCGGTGACTTCGCGGTTGTCTTTGGCTTCGACGTAGCTGCTGACTGAGAGGTTGTAACCGTTAGCGGCCACCTTCTCAAAAGGAACCGATTGGGCAAAGTGCTCAACATCCGCTTTGCTATCGAACGCCTGCATGATGTGTTCGATGTGCGCGTTGGTGAGAGTATTGTTATTGGTTTCTTTTTTGAATAGCCCGCTGGCGTCAATAAACTGGATTTTAGTGTCGGTTTTGTGTTTCGACAGCACCAGAATAGTCACGGCGATAGTGGTGCCAAAAAACAGATTGGGCGCAAGCGATATCACGGTTTCGACGTAGTTGTTATCCACCAGATACTGGCGGATTTTCTGCTCAGCGCCGCCACGGTAAAAAATACCGGGGAAGCAGACAATGGCGGCACGGCCTTTGCTGGAGAGATAACTCAAGGCATGCAGCACGAAGGCAAAGTCGGCTTTGGATTTGGGTGCCAGCACACCGGCCGGGGCGAAGCGGTCATCGTTGATCAGGGTGGGGTCGTCTGCGCCTATCCATTTCACCGAGTAAGGCGGGTTGGAGACAATGGCATCAAAGGGTTTGTCATCACCAAAATGCGGATTTCGCAGCGTATCACCCAGTTGGATATTGAACTTGTCGTAGTTGATGTTGTGCAAGAACATGTTCATCCGCGCCAGGTTGTAGGTGGTGTGGTTGAGCTCCTGACCCCAAAAACCGTCATCAATAATGTGGGCATCGAAGTGTTTTTTGGCTTGCAGCAGCAGCGAGCCGGAACCACAGGCCGGGTCGTAAATCTTGTTGACGCTGGTTTGCTTGTGCATGGCGAGCTGTGCGATCAGCTTGGACACATGCTGCGGGGTGAAAAACTCGCCACCGGATTTGCCGGCATTGGCGGCGTAGTTGGAGATGAGGAACTCGTAGGCATCGCCAAACAGGTCGATGTGGCTGCCATCAAAATCACCAAAATCCAGCCCGGCTACGCCTTTGAGCACAGCGGCCAAACGGGTGTTTTTGTCGGTCACGGTATTGCCGAGGCGGTTGCTGGTGGTATCGAAATCGGCAAATAGGCCTTTGATGTCACCTTCTGAGGGGTAGCCATTGGCGGAGCTTTCGATGGCGACAAAGATGGCGGCCAGATCGGTATTCAGGCTTTCGTTGGTATTGGCGCTGGTGGCGATAGTGGCGAACAGCTGGCTGGGGTAGATGAAGTAGCCCTTAGTTTTAATGGCATCGTCTTTGATGTCTGGTGTGATGACCTTATCGGAAAGCTCCGCATAGTGGATGCTGTCGTCACCGCCTTCGATGTAGCTGGAAAAGTTTTCACTGATAAAGCGATAGAACAGGGTGCCGAGTACGTATTGCTTGAAATCCCAGCCATCGACTGCGCCGCGGACATCGTTGGCGATTTGCCATATCTGGCGTTGCAGTGCGGCGCGTTGTTGGGTGTTGGTCATGGTGTTGTTCCTGTTGTAATTCGTTTGGTTTGGGCGCAGGTGGTGCTCTGATCTCCCTCTATCGCCCAGCTAGCGCCTATAGGGCGCACGTTGTCCGATAGCCAGTTCATGACACCGATCTGGTGTGAGGCAGGCAGCGCGTCCCGGCCATCCGCGATGCCCAGCAGCAGACGCCCGCCCGTTGCATTGGAAAAAGCCATGCACTCCTTGGCGATTTCGTTCCAGTCTGCCGTCTTGCCGGTTACTGCCCGCAAGGACTTACTGTCGATGAATTGTCCTTCCAGGCTCACGCGATACCTTCCCCCACTGGATTCATTTTTGTTCGCTGCCGCGCTCCGTGTCTTCATTGGCACCACCCGCGCGCACCCATTCATCGACCTCAGACAGCTGGAATTTCCACAGCCGCCCGATCTTGTGCGCAGACAGGGCCTTGCGCTCGTGCCAGCGGTAGACGGTGCTTTTCACCACGCCCAGATGCTGGGTAATTTGTTCGGCTGTGACCCGCGGTTCGGTGTTCATGGCATTGGCGCTCAGGCGTTGACCTTCATGGTTGTCTTAAATCGTTGAAAGTCTAACAGGATGGTAGTTTTCTAGCCATAAAAAGCACGTGATGTCCGCATTATTTGCTTGTTGGGATTTGGCTTAAGCGAAGACCAGCGTGCGAATTCATGCAATATCCGGGCTAGGCCAGCATTTGCGCATAAGCTCTTGTGTGGGATGGTTTGAACAGAATCCGGAATACAAATCGCCTTAAGGAAACCCTAAGTAATTCGCATTTGTCATTCCGAACCCAGTGAGGAATATTTAATAATCAATGCAATAGATTTCTCGCACTTGCTCGAAATGACACTGGTTCAGCGTTTTCTTAATGTTTTTCAGTCATGATTTGATAGTCTTAAGACGCAGGCGGATTTGTTTCTCGGTTTCAAGGACGGCAAATAACGCGACACCAATGCCGATGACCAGCAAGCCATCCAGAAACGGCAGTGCTTCTGTGGCGAATATTTTCTGCAGAGGCGGCAGGTAGGTAATGGCTAATTGTGCCACGGTAACGGCAATTACTGACATCCACACCATTTTGGTGCCGCGCACCGCTTTCCAGGTGAGCGATGTGCCGTAGATATTGCGAATAAAGAACAAAGTGAATATTTCCATTACCACCAGCGTATTCACCGCAAGGGTGCGGGCCAATTCTATGCTGTATCCCCGGTCAATCGCATAGGAATAAATACCATATACACCGCAAACGCATAAGATGGATACCAACAGTATATACCACACCAGTTCACCACCCAGCAGCGGTTCTCCTCTTGGGCGCGGCGGACGGCGCATGGTGTTTTCCTCGGTCGGTTCGAAAGCCAGCGCAATACCTAATGTAATGGCGGTAATCAGATTGATCCATAAAATCTGAATCGGGGTTATCGGCAGCGTCATGCCGAGCAATAACGCAATTATGATGGTCATCGCTTCCGCAGCGTTGGTGGGCAATGTCCAACTGATGACTTTTTTGATGTTGTCATAGACTGTTCGCCCTTCGCGCACGGCGCTGGCAATGGAAGCGAAATTGTCATCCGCCAGCACGAGCTCGGCTGCTTCCTTGGCGGCTTCGCTGCCTTTCTTGCCCATCGCAATGCCGACATCGGCACGTTTTAGCGCAGGCGCATCGTTCACCCCATCGCCTGTCATGGCTACCGTCATGCCGTGTGATTGCAACGCCATGACAAGGCGCAATTTATGCTCCGGGCTAGTACGGGCGAAGATGTCACATTCCAATACAGCTTCTTTCAAAGAGGCGTCATTCATCCCATCAAGATCAGCTCCGGTAAGAACCTTAGTGGGGTTCTGCAAGCCAATTTGTTTGCCAATCGCTATTGCTGTCTTGGCATGATCGCCGGTAATCATTTTCACGCGAATGCCGGCTGTGTGACATTCCGCTACGGCTGCAATGGCCTCAACACGCGGTGGATCAATCATCCCGACCATGCCAAGTAACGTGAGTGTGCTTTCAATATCCGTGTGTTCCAGCACCGTATGTTCTGATTTCACGGGCTTGACAGCGAATGCCAGCACGCGCTGACCGCGAGCGGCGATGTGATCCGCCTTTTCTAGCCAATAGGCTTTATTCAGCGGCGCTACATTCCAATCCGTAACACTTTGATTTATGCACATGGCAAGAATCTGCTCCGGCGCACCCTTGATGAACACAAAGGCGTGATGTTCATGGTCATGATTCAGTGTTGCCATGAAGCGGTGTTTGGCATCAAAAGGAATGGCGTCGGTGCGCGTCCAAGCCGCCTGTTCCTTGCGAATTTCAATACCTATTTTGCTTGCAAAGGCTAGCAACGCACCTTCCATCGGATCGCCTTCCACCATCCATGCGCCTTCACGATCATGCAGTGCGGCGTCATTACACAGAGTTGCAGCGCGAGCGAGTTGTTCCAGAACACTATATTCGGCGGGAGAAACTTCGGTATTTTCCAGCAATAGTGTGCCCTGTGGTTCATAGCCAATGCCTTGCAATGTAAAAAGATGCTGATGCGTCAGCACCGAGGAAACCATCATCTCATTGCGGGTCAGTGTGCCGGTTTTGTCGGTGCAGATCACGGAAACTGAGCCGATGGTTTCAATCGCAGGCAATCGACGCACAATGGCATTGCGCCGCGCCATCGACTGCACACCTACCGCCAGTGTGATAGTTAGCACAGCGGGTAAGCCTTCGGGAATCGCCGCAACCGAAAGTCCCACCACTGCCATGAACATCTCAGTGAATTCATGGTGGCCGACAAAATAACCATATACCAGTAAAATCGTGGCAATCAGTAGGATGAAGATGGTCAGCCACTGAGCGAATGCCCCCATCTGTTTTACCAGCGGCGTGGTCAGTGTTTCCACTTCCGACAGCAACCTGCTGATGCGTCCGATTTCGGTGGCAGCGCCTGTGGCCACCACCACGCCTTTGCCTTGGCCGGAGGTGATCAATGTGCCGGAAAATGCGATGCAAGAGTGGTCACCCAACGGCGCATCGAAGGGAACAGGCTCGGTATGCTTCTCCACCGGCACGGATTCTCCGGTAAGAATCGCCTCTTGAATCTGCAAACCGTGTGTTTTCAGCAGCCGTAGATCGGCGGGAACCTTGTCGCCCGCTTCGAGCAATACAATATCACCGGGCACGAGTTTTTCTCCCTCAATACTGTGGCGCTCACCGCTACGTAGCACCGAGGCATGGGGTGCCAGCATTTGGCGGATGGCATCCATCGCCTTTTCTGCTTTTCCCTCCTGAATGAAGCCGATGATTGCGTTGGCTAGTACTACTGCCAGAATGACGAAAGTATCTATCCAATGATCCAGACTTGCCGTGATGGCTGCGGAACCGATCAGCACGTAAATCAGGATATTGTGGAATTGCAGCAGAAAACGTATGACGGTACTGCGTTTTGGCGGTTCCGGCAACCGGTTGGGGCCATGGGTCTTCAAGCGTGCCTCGGCTTCGTGCCGAGTCAGGCCTGCAGATGTCGCCCCCAATTTTTCCAATACTGAATCAATGCAGATGCTGTGCCAGGCTGATTGTGTTCTTTTTGATTTTATTTTTTCCATAATTGTTTCAAATAAAATCAATAATATAGAAAAATCGGGTTGTTTCCCGGTATGGTCTGTTTTTTGCCGTGCCGATACGACTATTTGACGAGCAGCAGCGGCTTTTCGGTGAGGTGAATGACCTTGCTCGCCACTGATCCGAGCAGCAGATTCTTTATCGCACCCATGCCGCGCGTACCTATCACGATCAAATCGCAATGATACTCACGCGAGAAGTCGGTGATGACTTCGGCGGGGTTGCCATTGCGGACATACGCATCAAACGCAACACCGGCACTTTCGAGGCGCATTTTCGCGGGCGTCAGTAATACCATCCCCGCTTCTTCGCGTGCCTTTTTGATGCTCAGCATGTCTAAAAGCGGATTCTCGTTAAAAACGACTTCGTTCATTTGAACCGGCTCGCACACATAGAGCAAATGCACATGAAGCTTACCTGTATCCATCGTATTCAGTACCTCATCAATGGCGCGCATTGCATTTTCTGAACCATCGAAAGCAATCAAGACAATAGTCATAACGGGACCCTTTCTTTAATAATTGTAATTAAATAGATTTAAATGCTAAAGTAAATTCATAAGCGATGCCAATAATTTATTTATTTTGAGAGTTTGCTAAAAAACCGGAACAGCACAGCGAATACAGATACATAAAATCTCAATCAAGGTATTCAACGATCGGTGAAAATACAAATTTGTTGATACCTATCAAAAATTGATCAAGCGGAATTTCAATGCAAATAAAGGCTATCGCAACTAAAATAGCAGCGATAGCTGCGACAAGGACCGCGCTGGCAGCAATATCCTTGGCCACACCAATTTCGGGATGCTGTTGCGGATGCAGATGATCGCTTAGCGTTTCCAGCGCCGCATTGAACAACTCCGCCATGACAACCATGCCTACTGTTACAGCGCCTATGGCCCACCA
>CAMDAX010000116.1 GCA_945888885.1 Nitrosovibrio sp. Nv4
GCTGCAAAAGCGCGCCCAAGAACTCGGCTTGACGCTTTCGCCACAGGCTGTTCCCGCTCATGCATGATGCCAATTGCCCTTGTTATACATTTTTAACCAATTGAATATAAATAAGAAAATTACTGTTTCTTGAGAGCTTGTCGAAGGACAAAAGACACTACTGAAGGACTGCCCGCTCTGCTCCACATAGAGTCAGTTTTTGCATTTCCGCAGCCCGGCTTATTTTTCTGCCAACGCCGTTTTCTGAAGCGCAATCAATTGTTGGATACCTTGCTGTGCCAGATCCAGCATAGCGTTCAACTCCTGTCGATCGAATGTGACACCTTCGGCGGTTCCCTGCACCTCCACCAGACCAAGGCCACCGGTCATGACCACGTTCATGTCGGTATCGCAGGAAGAGTCTTCCGGATAATCCAGATCGAGTACCGGCACACCAGCATAAATGCCGACCGAGACAGCGGCAACATGATCGAGTATCGGTGTGGTTTTCAACAGTTGCCGCTGCAGCAACTTTTCCACTGCATCGTGCAACGCAACAAATGCACCGGTAATGCTGGCGGTACGGGTACCGCCGTCAGCCTGGATTACATCGCAATCAATCTGGATAGTGCGCTCGCCCAGTTTTCCCAGATCCACCACCGAGCGCAATGCACGCCCAATCAGGCGTTGGATTTCCATAGTGCGCCCGGATTGCTTGCCCTTGGCGGCCTCGCGCTGCATGCGCTCACCGGTGGAACACGGCAGCATGCCGTATTCTGCGGTGAGCCAGCCTTGTCCTTTGCCGCGCAGAAAGGATGGTACTTTTTCGTCGATACTGGCAGTGCATAATACTCTGGTGTCACCGCACTCGATCAGTACTGCACCATCAGCATGCTTGGTGTAACGGCGGGTGATTTTAACAGGACGGAGTTGAAGCGGCGTGCGATTACTGGGGCGCATAATTATTTATGATAGTGGCGTGCAGTTAGTAGAGTTTTCCCGGCGCTTAGCGGGCAATATGAACAATGAACACATTCAGGCCGGAAAGGTTTGTTGGGTAGCTGGTTATGGCATAATCAGCGGAAGCATTACATTCCAAGCAACATTCTAACGTATTAAGGAGCAGTCAGTGGACAAGTTGACCTTGATTTACAGCATGACCGGCTACGCGGTAGTCACGCAGGAAGTGCCCCACGGCTCACTCAATCTGGAATTGCGCTCTGTCAATAATCGCTATCTCGACATCCAGTTCCGGCTGCCCGATGAATTCCGTTTGCTGGAATCGGTGATGCGTGAGTTTCTGGCAGCCCGGTTGAGTCGCGGCAAAGTGGATTGCCGTTTGAGCTTTTCCCGCTCTGCAGGTACAGAAGAATTGCAGCAGATCAATCCCGAGCTGCTGCAAAAGCTGCTGGAACTGGATCGTACCGTCAAGGTAGCGCTACCCGATGCGCGTAGTCTGAGTGTGGCGGACATCCTGCGCTGGCCAGGCATGCTAGGTGCCGATGCGCTGCCCGCCGGGAATTTGCGCGAACCCTGCATGGAATTGCTCCGCGTTGCCCTGGATGAATTTGCGGCGGCGCGTGCACGTGAAGGTGAGAAGCTAAAAGCCATGCTGCTTGAACGCTTGGACAAGATGCGTCAACTGACAACCGCCGTGTCGCCGCGCATTCCCGCATTGTTGGCCGCGTTTCAGGAAAAACTCACAATGCGCTTGCGCGAAGCCACGGTAAATTGCGACGATGACCGTATTCGTCAAGAGCTGATATTATTTGCGAGCAAGATTGATGTGGACGAGGAGTTGTCCCGCTTGCAGACGCATCTGGACGAAGTGGAACGGATTCTGCTCAAGGGTGGTGCGGTCGGCAAGCGCCTGGATTTCCTGATGCAGGAACTCAACCGCGAAGCCAATACTCTTGGTTCAAAATCAGCCGACGCGGAGGTATCGAAAGTTGCCATGGAACTCAAAGTGCTGATTGAGCAAATGCGCGAACAGGTACAAAATTTGGAATAGGGAAACGCAGATTAAATCCGTTCGCATTGAGTATGATATTCGTCCGCAGGCCGAAAGGCGTTGGCAAGAAACAGGGCAACCCCAGCCCCGCTCGTCATGAGCCTGTCGAAGGATGTTTCGGTGCTGTTCGGTCCAATTTTTGATAGCGTTTCGCAGCGCCACAAAATTGTAACTTATTGATTTTATGATAATGAAAAAGCTGTTTCTTGAGAGCTTGTCGAAATGTTGCCTACATAAATCAGTATGTTGGCAAAGGCTTCGACAAGCTCAGCCCGAACGGACTGAATAAATCTGTATTTCCATAGTGTTTTTCCTTGTCGCACAACACCTCACTTTTAAGCTGGGTGTTCCGGGATTCTGCTGACGAGTTGCAATGCAGTAAGAATGCAAGAGAGCATCATAGGGAGAAAATTTTGTAGGCAACAAAGTATTGTGACGAAATTTGGATTTTTAGAAACGCCCAACACACAAACGGATTCAATATGACAATAACAGCGGGTAGTGTATTTATCATCAGCGCGGCTTCCGGTACCGGAAAAACCAGCCTGGTGAAAGCGCTGCTGCGGACTGATGGCGACCTGAGCCTGTCCATTTCATATACTTCGCGGCCACCGCGTCCCAAAGAAGTGGACGGGCGTGACTACCATTTCGTCAGTAGACAGGTTTTTGAACAAATGCTGACGTGCGGCGAGTTTCTGGAAAGTGCGGAAATTTATGGAAATTATTATGGTACTTCGCGGAAATGGATCAGCGAAGCCATGGTGTTGGGCCGGGATATTCTATTGGAACTGGACAGCCAGGGTGCACAGCAGGTGCGCCGGGCTTTTCCAGAAGTGGTCGGAGTTTTTATTCTGCCGCCATCGCTGGAAATTCTGGAGGCACGCTTGCGCAGTCGTGGTCAGGATAGCCCGGAAGTGATCGCGCGGCGCATGGCTGCTGCGCGCGATGAGATCAGCCATGTGAGTGAGTATGATTATGTTATCATTAACAAAGAATTGGACAAGGCACTCAGCGATTTTTTCTGCATTGTCCGGGCCGAGCGCATGAGGATGACAAAGCAGCTTGCTTGTTATCATGATCTGATAGTACAGCTCGCATAGAGTGCCCATGCGGGCGCCTCTAATTCCAATTCCAGTTCGAAAGCGTCACTAATGAAATGAAATTGGAATAATCTTTCTGTACCACTATTGTTGACACCTTTTCAGGAGAAGTACCATGGCACGCATTACTGTTGACGATTGTTTGAAAAAGATTCCCAACCGATTTGAAATGACCTTGGTCGCGACCATACGTGCAAGGCAGCTCTCGATCGGCAGCTCCCCGATGGTGGAATCCGCACGCGACAAACCTGTCGTACTTGCTTTGCGCGAAGTGGCCCAGGGAAAAGTAGGGCTGGAAGTTCTTGACGGTCGATACTAGTTTCGGCAAGAAACACACCGATAGATTCAAAAGTTGGCGTCTCTAAAAATTCGAAATTCCAAGCAAGACGTGGTGGAAACAGATGCACCTTTGGTATGAAATGGGAATTAGAGACGCCCAAGTGTAATTGAAGCGAGGATACTTGCAGTGGAGGCTGGGGCTATTGCCCGGCGTGAACCGCCCGCACAGCGAGCGTATCAAACAGAATAAAGGAAATTCCAATGCGAGCACAAGGCTTGCCGGATTCTCCCGCTGCTCTAGATGAGGCGGAACTTCTATTCAATGAATTATCCGGTTACCTCAAGCCGGCAGATATTTCTCAACTTCAGAACGCCTACCTGTTTAGTCAAAGCGCCCATTCCGGACAGTTCCGCAAATCCGGCGAACCCTACATTTCCCACCCGCTGGCGGTAGCCAGCATACTCGGCAGGCTGCATCTGGATAGTCAGACGCTGGCTGCCGCACTGCTGCACGATGTAATGGAAGACACCCACGTCTCCAAAGCCGAAATCAGTGAAAGATTCGGTAAATCGGTAGCAGAGCTGGTGGATGGTGTTTCCAAGCTTGATAAAATCGAATTTCAGACTCAAGCGGATGCCCAGGCAGAAAATTTCCGCAAGATGCTGCTGGCGATGTCACAGGATGTACGTGTCATACTCATCAAACTGGCGGACCGGCTGCACAACATGCGCACTCTGGAGGTGTTGCAGCCAGAGAAACGCCGCCGCATTGCCCGTGAAACCATGGAGATCTATGCGCCCATTGCCCATCGGCTGGGACTCAACAGTATTTACCAGGAATTGCAGGATCTTAGCTTTCGCCATCTTTTCCCCACCCGCTACCGGGTTCTGACCAAGGCTACCAAAGCGGCGCGCGGCAATCGCCGCGAAGTGCTGGATAAAATTCTTAGCGACATTCGGCAGCGTCTACTGGATGCGGGGCTGGATGCAAAGGTAAGCGGGCGTGAAAAACAGCTTTACAGCATTTACAAAAAAATGGTGGAGAAGCATCTCACGTTTTCTGAAGTGCTCGACATTTATGGCTTTCGCGTTATCGTCAAGGACGTGCCTGCGTGCTACGTAGCGTTAGGCGCATTGCATAGTCTGTACAAACCCATTCCCGGAAAGTTCAAGGACTACATCGCGATTCCCAAGGCGAACGGTTACCAGTCCTTGCACAGCACCCTGTTTGGGCCTTATGGCACCCCCCTTGAAGTGCAAATCCGCACAGTCGAGATGCACAGGATTGCTGAAGCCGGTGTCGCCTCACACTGGCTTTACAAGAGCGTTGATAACAATCTCAATGATCTGCACACGAAAACCCACCAGTGGTTGCAAAGCTTGCTGGAAACCCTGAGCGACTCTACCGACTCCCTGGAATTTCTAGAGCACTTGAAAGTCGATTTATTCCCCAGTGAAATCTATGTATTCACGCCCCAAGGCAAGATATTGGAGCTGCCCAAAGAATCGACGGCTGTAGATTTTGCCTATGCAGTGCATACCGACATTGGCGACCGCTGCATGGCGGTGAAAATCAACGGCGAGAATGCACCGCTACGCACCAAGCTCAGGAGCGGCGATCATGTAGAAATCATCACCGCGCCGCACGCAAAACCCAATCCTGTATGGCTTACCTATGTGGTCACCGGCAAAGCGCGTTCACATATCCGCCACTTTCTTAAGACTATGCAATATGAGGAATTGGCTAAATTGGGTGAGCGCTTACTGAATCAGGCGCTGCTGTCGTTCAAGCTCGACCCGGCGGCCATAAGCGCCGCACAGTGGCAGAAACTAGCCCAGGATAGCGGCGCCAAGTCGAAGAAAGAATTACTGGCAGATATGGGACTAGGCAAGCATCTGCCCGCAGTGGTGGCAAAACGCCTGACATCGCCGCATGAATCCGTTCCCAGATCTGGCGGGGAAAATGGTGCCATTACCATACTTGGCACCGAAGGTATGGCAGTGAAATTTGCTAAATGCTGCCATCCGATTCCCGGTGATCTCGTCGTCGGCTTCATCAAGAAAGATCAGGGATTAGTGATTCATACCCGCGACTGTCCGGTGATCGCCAAAATTCACGGCAATCCGGATAATTGGCTGGGTGTGACGTGGGACAAAGACATCACCAGGTTGTTCGAAGTCAGCATTAAAATGGTAGCAGCCAATCAGCGTGGCGTATTGGCTAGAGTAGCGGCAGAAATCGCCAAGGCTGGCTCCAACATTGATAATGTTTCCGTGGAAGGTGAGGGCACCTATACCACCATGAATTTTACCCTGCAAGTCAGCAACCGCTCGCATCTCGCACAAGTAATGCGCGGCCTCAGGCGCATCCGGGAAGTGGTAAAAATCACCCGGGTCAAGGGCTAATTTTAATTCCAGATAGAAACAACGCCACTAATTAGCCACTATAAACCGTTCGCCCTGAGTATGACATTCGCCCGCAGGTCGAAAGGCGTTGGCAAGAAACAGGACAGCCCCAGTCCCGCTCGTCCTGAGCCTGATGTAACTACTAGCCATCTGACTGATGAATCTACTAAACAATCCACTAAGCCACCAAACAACGGTGGCCAAGCGGCTGGATATAACCCAGCAAAAGACGCTGGGCAAGTCATTGGTTATGTCGAAGGACATTTTGGCGCTGTTCGGTCCAATTTTGGATAGCGTTTTGCAGCGCTACAAAATCGTAACTTATTTATTTTAACCTCCTTCAAAAGTACCTGTC
>CAMDAX010000117.1 GCA_945888885.1 Nitrosovibrio sp. Nv4
TTGAAGGACTCAATAACAAGATACGAGTCATCCAACGCCGTGCATATGGGCTACGCGATGAAGAATATTTACGGCTGAAAATACTCACGTCTATGCTCCCGAAACTCTAAAAAACATGAAATTTACCCACTCGATTACGCGAAGAGCCACATTTTATTAGCTAAAATTTATGCTAGAGTAATCTAACCACAGGCATCTTATACTCGTCATCTGGAACTGATGGAATTCTTTGACCTTCTGCTCAAGACAGTTATCTTTCGCCCCTATGTTTTCCTGTTTCTCGCTGTTTTCCTATTCATAGCGAGTCATCTGATCGGCTGGCGACGGACGGGATACTTCATGGCAATCACGTGGATTGTGGCATTTATATGCGAGTTCTCCTCTACGCGCACTGGCATTCCATTTGGCTGGTACTTCTACACTGGTTCGACGATCGGCCAGGAGTTGTATGTCGCGGACATCCCCTTTATGGATTCCCTCTCGTTCGTGTTTCTTCTGTTTGCAAGTTATTGCATGGCCCTTGCCTTTCTCCTACCCGCAACTGGCGCCAGTCTCGGTATCGGCATAATCCGCATGCAGTTCCCCCTTGCTGTGAGAACAAGCTGGCCCATCGTACTGCTCACGACCCTTTTTTTTACGTTTATCGATATCATCATCGATCCGGTTACGATCCGTGGTGATCGCTGGTTTCTTGGCAAGATTTACTACTATCCCGATCCCGGCATACACTTTGGTGTCCCAATAGCCAACTATATCGGCTGGGCTACTGTCAGCCTGCTTGCGTTACTGATCTATCTTCCCCTGGATCGCAAGCTTTCCGCGACGGACCTCCCTCCTACCGAATCGGTGACCGGATATATACTCCTCGGTTGCGGGCTCTATTTTGGTGTGCTGATTTTTAATCTTGCCGTGACTTTCTGGATCGGCGAATCTCTTCAAGGAATGACGGGGATTCTCATTTATCTCCCGCTTACTGTCTTACTCGCTCTCCGGTTGTTCGGTCGCTTACCAGCCCCGGGTCATTGAGCCTATACGAATTGAGATTACATTCCGTCCGACCTGTGAAAGCAGGTCATGACTTAAGCCTAGCAATCGAGCTGTGTATAAAAGGACTCACGCCCAGATAGCAAAAACTCAATAGGGCTTTCTGCCTACCCAATTTCCTGCTGGCTGGTATTGGCATGCCCACACTTGCTCCTGAGTATCCTCGCACACTGCCATTGCACAGCCTACTGTTATAGTGACACGCCAGATCATCTGCGTGTAATGACCACACATTTTTCCCGGTGTGCAGCGATTGTTGGCATAGTCATAATCCGCCTTCTCGCTACCCAACTATTCACGACTTGCTCAGGCGATATTTTTTGCAACTCTCTGCGTCCGTCAGACCATACCCGCGCACTAGCCCAGTAAAGATTTTCACCATACTGACCGTTTGATTTACTATGGCGCATCCGGCAATGACTGGTTCGTTTCAGGGTATCTACCCAGGCTTGGGCAGATATCGCCAGGGTTGGCGAGTAACTTAGTTTTTCTGTTACTCCTGCTGCGGCACGCCACTTGTTGTGTGCGGTGACGAAAGCTGCGGCATCAACTTCTCCGGCATAAGCAGGAAAAACTGCCAGTGCGGCGGCAAGGAGAATGGCGACGGTCGCAAGTTTCATCAGTCTTCAACTTCAGGCCACTATTAAAAATCCGGATTTCGTCATAATACTTCGTTATTCACAAAAAATGTTTCCTTGCAAATGGCCCAATATACACGAGTTGCGTATGATCCTAAATTCGGCAGTTGGACGGGGTAGAATGTACGGTTTTTGAGGTGCGGGGCAAGGCGCAATGACGTGGAATGGTTGTTCCATTCCAAGAAGTTGCAACGCAGCCATGTGCCGCAAAAACTGTGCATTCTGCCCTGACCTGGAATTATTGGATTTTAACTTTCACACACAAACTTCATGGCACGACAAACTTATGGACAGACCTGGTGGGGTGAGCAATGGCTGAAAGCCCTCACCCACATTGATTACGACAACCGCCTGCCACGGGGGCGAGCCTATGCCAGCAAGGGTGCGGTCAAGAGCCTGGAAATCCGCGATGGCATCATTTCGGCCAAAGTGCAGGGATCGCGTCCCAGGCCTTACGAAGTGCGCGTCACCGTCCCGCCGGTTTCGAGTAAAGATGCAAAACAGCTACTGGATACATTGGCTGAGTCGCCGGTGGTCATCGCCCGAATGCTTAATCGCGAACTTGATCCTGCAGTGCTTGACCAGGCGAAACAACTCGGCATCGCCGTATTCCCGGAAAAATGGAAAGACCTCGATATGCACTGTTCTTGCCCCGACTGGGCAGTGCCGTGCAAGCATCTCGCGGCGGCCATCTATCTCGTCAGCCGCGAGATAGATGGCAATCCCTTCCTGGTGTTTTCTCTGCGCGGCATTGACCTGACCGCAGCCCTCAAGGAACGCAACATCGCCATCGAACGGGAGGTGAAGGCCGCGTTGCCCATGGTGAAAGATATGCTGGCCTTGCAAACCGACGTGGAAGGGCAATCCGGCGAAATATCTGCAGCGGATGCTTCCAGTGCGCTCGACGCACTCGATTTTTCAAGCCTGCCAGACCTTGCCGACACGCTGGTTCGCATTCTTCCTGAAAAACCGGCTTTCTATCCTCATGGCGACTTCCGTCTGCTCTATGGGAAAACCCTCAAGCGAATTAGCCGCGCCGCACGACAGGAATTAGAGCGCGTGCCTAATGGTAATGATCATGACAAACATGCTGCCCCTGATGATGCAACCCGCCGACCCCGTTCCCCTCTCTCCCGCCCCCTCCTGCAAGCGGGTAAGGTGAATAAGGACTCGCTACGCAAGTTTCATGCTAATCAGGAAAGCAAACAGCGCTTCCATGCCAGCGATGCGCCGCTGATTCAGTTCGATGCAAACTATGCACATATCGTATCCGATATGGAAGATATGACGGACTGGAACGTGGTACTGCATGCGCTGTCGCAGATAAACGCTGCTGACCTCCCGGATTTTCAACCGCCGGTGGCGGCGCTTTATCACATCCGCCTGGCAACCCTGCACCTCCTGGCGCAGGGTGCCATATTCCCGCAATTATTTGCCATTGATGGCGGTCATACTGGACTGCGCTGGCTGCCCGCCACGCTTGATGGAGCCGTCCAGAGCCTGATGATACGTTTGTCACAAGGCCTGCCAGCCGGATTGGCCGTACTCAAGCAGGGACCGAAGCAGTCGCCACTGACGCCACAGGCACAGGCCGAAGCGTTGTGTTCGCTGGCGCTCTGTCATTACATCCATCAATGGAACGGACTCGCCACGTCCGATGACAATAAAATAACCCGTCTGTTTTTCGCCACTGGACGCGCCGTATTCGATGGCCCCGGCGAAGGCTCCATCGCCGCCGGAATTCAGGTCTGGCTGTCGCACTTTCATTTGTCCCGGCATAACCATGCGCCGGTGCTATGGCTGGAAGAAGCGAATACTACAAATGATTTTGCCTTGTCTCTCGCCGTCGAAAACCGTGAAACACCGCTGGAGAAACCGGTTCCACTGGACAAGGTACTCACCGGCAAAGGCTGGGAGACGGAGCGCTTTGGTGTGCTGCAAACTGTGTCCCTGCTAGCCGGATTTTTTCCACCGCTGAACGGCTATATCAGCAACGGTGCAAAGCAGCCACTGCCCATGTCCGCGCCAGAGTTACCAGCCTTTCTTTTCGATACCTTGCCGGTCATCCGCCTGCTCGGCATTCGCGCGCTGTTGCCGAAAGGACTCGATCATCTTCTGCGGCCTCGTCTGTCCATGCAGATGTCGGCCAAAACCCGCGACAGCAGCAGCTTTCTCAATATCAACGACCTGTTCGCTTTCGACTGGAAGATTGCCTTGGGCAACAGCCTGCTCACCCGTGCTGAATTCGAAAAACTGGTCAAAAGTGCTTCCGGCATCATCCGTTTCAAGAGCGAATACATCTATCTCGACCCGGAAGAAATCGAACGCCTGCGCACCCAACTGCAAAAGCCACCCGCGCTATCCGGCGCGGAATTGTTGCGCATCGCACTGGCCGAGGAATACGCCGGAACTCCGATAGTGCTGGACCAGGCTATGAGGCAGGTCATCCGGGAACTGACCGATATCGGTGAAGTGCCATTGCCGCGTCACCTCAACGCCACCCTGCGCCCCTACCAGCAGCGGGGCTACGCATGGCTCTACCGCAACCATCATGCAGGCTTTGGCAGCGTCATCGCAGACGACATGGGCTTGGGGAAAACCTTGCAAGTGATTGTCATACTCCTGAAGCTCAAGGAAGAAGGCGCGCTCAAGGATGCGGGCGCTCTGGTAGTCGTGCCAACCACCCTGCTCACCAACTGGCAAAAAGAGATCGCCCGCTTCGCGCCAACGCTGACGGCGGCGGTCTACCACGGGGCCAAACGGGAGCTGGAACAGGCGCGCCCGGATGTGCTGCTGACCACCTATGGTGTGGTGCGCACCGACCAGGCTGCGTTGAAAAAGATGTCCTGGCGCATGGTGATCGCTGACGAGGCGCAGAACATCAAGAATCCTGCGGCAGCGCAGGCCAAGGCAATCAAGGCCATTCCGGCGCAAACCTTCATCGCCATGAGCGGCACCCCGGTGGAGAATCGCCTCTCCGAATATTGGAGCATCATGGATTTCGCCAACCGGGGCTACCTGGGCAACCTCAGTCATTTCGTCAAGGAGTTTGCGGTTCCGATACAGAGCCACCATGACCAGCACGCTGTGCAGCGCTTCCGCAAGGTGACCGCACCGTTTTTGCTGCGTCGCCTCAAATCCGACAAGAGCATCATCAACGACCTGCCGGATAAGATCGAACAGGATCAGTATTGCGAGTTGTCGAAGGAACAGGTTGCCCTGTATGAATCGGTAGTGCGCGAAAGCCTGCGCGTAATCAATGGCGAGTCCGATACTTTCAAGCGTCAGGGACTGGTATTGCAAATGATCCTGGCGCTGAAACAGATATGCAACCATCCGGCCCAATACCTGAAAAAGGGCAAGGACGATGCGGCTCTTTCCGGCAAGGCTGCGCTGTTCCTCGACCTGCTCGAAACCACCCATGCCAGCCATGAAAAGGTGCTGGTGTTTACCCAGTTCCGTGAAATGGGCAAGCTGTTATCAGGCTGGGTAGCAGAACGTTATGGATCACCCCCGCTATTCCTGCACGGCGGTGTCTCGCGCACTAAGCGCGATGAGATGGTGGAGAAATTCCAGAATGACCGCACCGAGCGGGTGCTCCTTCTGTCGCTGAAAGCAGGCGGCACGGGGCTGAATCTCACGGCAGCCTCCAGCGTGATCCACTATGATTTGTGGTGGAACCCGGCAGTCGAGTCCCAGGCCACTGACCGGGCCTACCGTATCGGTCAGCAAAAAAATGTGCAAGTGCACCGCTTCATCACTCGTGGCACTTTCGAAGAACGCATCAACGACATGATCCGCTCCAAGCGGCAACTCGCCGATCTGACCGTTGGCATAGGCGAAAACTGGATAGGCAATCTGGGTAATGCGGAATTGCGCGATTTGTTCGGGCTTGGGTGAGGTTTGCCATTCACGCTTGTCCTGATTTCAATCAACCCATATTGTTCATTAGCCGGTGCAGCACCAACAAAATCAATTAATCGTAGGTCGGGCTTTAGCCCGATATTGCGGCCAAGCGAGGCGCGTCAAAAATAGCGCCCTTTTTTCTTTACGTTGGGCCTTACAAGACTTGCTGGTGCCAAAGCTGCTATGATTTGCACATGGCTCCCACCATATTCCGTCAAGGCGCATTTCGTTTTTTCTTCTTTTTACGCGAAGAGTCCGTATGCATATTCACGTTACCCATACAGCCGGTGAAGCCAAGCTCTGGTTAGAACCCCGGATTGAGTTGGCAATGAATCAAGGGCTTTCAAAAAAGCAGATCAATGAAGCATCGTTGTTGGTGCAGAATCATTATGGGGTCTTCGTGAAATCGTGTGGGTGGAATTCAACATGAAATCCTCTGCAAGCCTTGTGGTATCTGGCAAAATTCGGTTTGTACTCGTTCCGAAAAAGGGGAGGATTTACCGATGGCCATTTCAACCAATCGCAGACGCCTGCTCGACGC
>CAMDAX010000118.1 GCA_945888885.1 Nitrosovibrio sp. Nv4
GGATGCCGGATATTTCATCGGCATCATCGACAAGCAGCGCAAAACTATTGGTTGCATCCAGCAGGTTGTCGCTGAATCTGGCAGAGAGTGCAGACAATTCTTCTTGAATGCGGAGAAAACGTTCTTTTTTCTCAGGTGGCAATTCCGCCCCACCCAAGCGAAAATCGCGCAATTCGTTTTCGATTATTTTTTTTCTGGCATGGCCCAGGCTCTCAAATTCCGGACTATTACGTAGCTGTTTGAATTTTTCAAACAGCACCTGATCTTGTGCCAGTTCAGCAAAATATTGGGTGACCAGCGGCAGATTGGCGTTATATGCTTCGCGCAATTCCAGGCTGTTCATCACCGCGTTCAAGTGCGATACCTGCCCCCAGGCGCGAGACAGGCATTCGTTGATATTCTCCATCGGTTGCACGAAATCCCGCCAGGTCGGCGCGACATCATCGCTGCGTACCTGGTTGATAGTCGCACGACCATCGGCCAGCAACTGTTCCATCGCCGGGGTGATATGTTCGATCCGAATATCCGCAAAGAGCGGTAATCCGGAAAAATCAAGTAGTGGGTTCATGAATGAAATGCTGCGGTGGAGAATCTGACAGCCGCATTCTACTACGAAACATTCCGGCAATAATCCAATTCGTACCGGTCAATGTACGGTAATCCATCAAACGTTATGTGGCTTTCTACGCTCTAGCTTTTAGTTTCCTTATTTGTGGCACACCAATCTTGGGGCACCAAGCCGATATTGGACATGCATCGCACCGGGGAGCGGTCGAGGTACAAATCTTGCGTCCAAGAGAAATCATGTTTACGTGTAATGAATATCGAAGCTCGGGTGGGATTTTGGATTGTAGACGATCCATATCTCGTGGTGCGCAGTGCTTGTCTTTCTGCGTCGGCCTGACACAGCCGAGACGCCTGGCGATGCGCCAGCAATGCGTATCCACGGGAAAAACTTGTCTGCCCAATCGAATACATCAAAACGCATCGCGCGATTTTTTTCCGACACCAGGCAGCGACAACAGAAAAGCTTCGGCTTCCTTGTCGTTCATCTTGCGCAATGGCTTCAGAGTCGGCTTGCCGAATTTCTCTACGATGACATCGAGAAGATCGCGGATTGCCTTTGCTTTCTGGTTCGATAAGCCACCACTAACGATAGGTCGTGCAATATATTCGGCTGGTGCTTCGGCAATCCGCAGATGGGTGGGGAAGGCCTCTTTCAGTGAGCGGAAGGTGCTGCGGTAGCTCGTTTCACCAGTCTTGGTGCTGCAAATGATGAACGGCATGGACTGCCTCAGCTTCACATAAACTTTTGTCATCTTTCATGGAATGTTTCTTTGGCGACGTTTATGTAAACAGGTGGAGTAAAATGCTGTTGATTCATTTTCCCTTTGGCTTTATTGGTTGTTGGTCATGTAGAGGTAAAAGATGAGCAGTCATGAATCAAACAGCCTATTTTTGCCGCAAGGTCTTTATGAGCGGCTTGTCTACGCGGATGAAGTCGAACAATTGCAGGCTCTCGCCGATGCACACTGTGCGCTAGTTGACCAACCGACTCAAGCGCAACGCCGCGAACATCTAATCCACGAAGTTTCATCCCGGTTACCTGAGCTGCTCGATATTGTTGCAAATGCAACGGAGGGGCGTTTGGAGCAATCACGTGCCGAGTTAAAATTGATCGCGCATCTGATACGCGAAGCACGCCTGAATGCAAACGACAATTCCGAATTGCGTGTACTCGCCGACCCACTTCGATTGTTACGTGCGCTGCATCCGCCAAATGCTGTTCCCAGTATCCCATTGACTGGTTTACGTCGACCTTGGTTATTCACCTCAGCTCGCAGTGATCCATCACTACTTGGCGAATTGCGAGCAGAGCTTGATGCCGTGGACCGTGTTGATATCCTTGTCAGTTTCATTACTTGGAGTGGTGTACGCAAAATAATTGATGTGCTGAAAATGGCAACAGCGCTTGATGCGCAGGGCTTACCTCGCACGCGCTTTCGTATTTTGACAACGACTTACATTGGCGCAACTGAAGCACGTGCAGTGGATGCGCTGGCTGAATTGCCAGGTGTTGAACTTCGAATCTCATTGGATGGCCGCCGCACCAGACTGCATGCCAAAGCTTGGATATTCCATCGCAAGACTGGTTTTGGAACAGCATTTGTCGGAAGTGCAAATTTGTCAGAATCTGCGCTAATTGGCGGGATTGAATGGACAGTAAAATTTACAGAGGCTGCTGATGCGGATTTATTCTCCGCAGCAGAGGCTCACTTCGAATCGTTGTGGAACGACGGCGAATTTCAACTGTATGACCCACACGATGAGGCCCAACGGGAAGCGCTTGTTGAAGCACTTCGTGAGCAACGGCATAGGCCAGGACAAAATAGTGGAAATGAAGAGCCAATTGCGATCCATGCATGGTTTGAACTTCGTCCTAAAGCGTATCAGCTTGAAATGCTCGAACGTCTTGAATCAGAGCGCCGACATGGACGGTGGCGCAACCTTGTCGTTGCAGCAACGGGAACCGGAAAAACGGTTGTCTCCGCGTTTGACTATCAACGTCGCGCGCGCGAAGAAGGAAGTCCGCCACGCCTGTTATTTATTTCCCATCGCATTCAGATTTTGAAGCAGGCGATAGCGACATTTCGGCAAGTCCTTCGTGATCCAGCATTTGGCGAACTACTCGACGGTAACAACGCACCAACGCAATATGGGCATTTGTTCGCCACGATCAATACTGTGCATAGCCGTGGTTTGTTGACACAACTGGGGGGTGGATTATTGGCGCGTAGTGATTGTGGATGAGGCGCATCACCTTCCAGCAAATACCTTTAATCAGTTTGTCAGTTTAGTGCGCCCGCAAATATTGCTGGGACTGACTGCAACACCAGAACGCGCTGATGGGCAAAATTTGAATGTCTATTTTGATGCGCGTCCTGACGGATCACCAGCTGTGTCACTCAGACTTTGGGATGCACTCGATCAACAACTGCTAGCGCCATTCGAGTACTACGCAATGGCTGATGAGACCGACTTATCTCAAATCCAGTGGAATCGTTCAGAGGAAACCGTGCAACTCGATGCATTGATATCGAGCAATGAAATGCGCAGTCAATTGATTATCAATACGCTGCCACATACTGTGGCAGATTTGAATCAACTCAAAGGCATTGCGTTTTGCGTCAGTGTTCGGCATGCGCAATTTATGGCGAACTGGTTTGAAAAATCCGGCTTGCCTGCACGTAGTCTCACCGGCGCTAACACACCAGAGCAACGCGAAGATGCGATAAGAAATTTGCAGTCAGGAAAAATCAAGCTTATCTGCACCTGCGACCTATTCAATGAGGGTGTTGATATACCGGAGATAAATACACTTTTACTACTGCGCCCCACGCAGAGCCCGGTGATTTTTCAACAGCAAATTGGTCGTGGGTTACGTCTTTCAGATGGTAAAGATAGCTGCCTTGTACTCGACTTTGTAGGCCAATACAGTGAAGGCTTCCGTTTTGATACATTGTTGCGGACTATCACTGGGCTCACGCGAGCAGAACTGAAGGATTCCGTTGAAAATGGCTTCGGCTTGCTTCCTGCGGGCTGCCATATTCAATTTGATCGTGTTGCACGCGAACGAGTTCTTTCAAATTTGCGTGCGGCTTTGAACTTAAATGCAGTTCGTCTGCGCCAAGAGCTTGCATCTTGGGCAGCACTTCGCGCCGGTCAGCCACTGCGATTGAAAGACTTTGTACGTGAAAATCAGTTGGACATCACAGATATGTATGTGAATAACCGTTTATGGACTAGCTATAAACGGGATGTTGGGTTGCCCGTTCCCCCACCTGGACCACGCGAAGATACGTTGTCTCGGCGAATGGGTAGTGTTTTGCATGCAAATGATCCTGCCATGTTGGCTGCTTGGACAACAGTGCTTACAACGGGCGAAATTGATCCATATCGGGTGCAGATGCTTGCTTATCAGGTGCTAGATAAACGGGATGATTTAATTGATCCCACAGGATTTTCTGCGTTGATGCATGCGCATCCTGCTTTGCGTGATGAATTGATTGAGCTTGTTGATTGGTTACAAGAAGAGAGCACTATTAGTTCTCAACCGCTACCGAATGCGCCGTCAGATTGGCCTTTGAGTCTTCATGCGCGTTACCAGCGTCGAGAGATTCAAACTGCTGTCGGCCATCTGACATCCGGTTCTCGGCCATTATTTTTGGAAGGCTGCTTAGTATTGTCTGACCAAAAGATTGAATTAATGTTTGTCACGTTGGATAAACGAGAGGGGTTTGCCGAACGAGTGCAATACCACGATTACGCGATAAGCCCGGAACTTTTTCATTGGCAAACGCAGAATCGGGCAGGTATTAATAATGCGACGGGTCGGCGATACATTGATAGCGCCAGTAACGGATGGAGCTTTCAGTTGTTTGTTCGTGAGAGTCAAAAAAGTGCGTACATCACGCTAGGATCAGTCGAGCTTGAACAGTATGAAGGTGACCAACCAATATCAATTATTTGGAAGCTGAAGTGCGCAATGCCTATTGAGATATTTCGGCGATTCAGTGTGCTGCGAGGTGGATAATCAATCACACAAATGCGGAATGCTAAAAACAGGCGAGCTCCATCACCTTGGCTAATCCGCTAGCCCCAGGAAACATCTTCTGTGACTTCATGGCTCACGCTCGATATTTTTGAAGTGATTTTTGATCCTGGAAAGGACGGCGCTTTTTTCGGCATGAGCACCATTGCATTTTTCAGCCCAAGCCCGTCCAGGATGAATAACATCCCAATCTGATTTTGCTTGCTCGTACCGCCCGCTTCCGGGGTCGTGGTTTCCGAAGCCATCCACGGCGGTATTCCAGAGAGGCATATTCAATTTGATTAGCGCGGCTTCAACGGTGTCAATCATGTCTGAGCTGGCATCTTCAAAAATGACGAACCGACAACTAAAGTCTTGAGGTTCCAGTCCTTGAGCAATACCGATGCTTCGACTGTGCTCCCGAAGGCGGCTAAATAGCTCTTTGGATTGACCGGACTGATTGTCGGAAATCCGCGCTTGGCGCCAGCCCTTTGGTACAGCCTTGCCGACGTATATCGGGTAACTGTAAGACAGCCGATTCAGCTCCGCATACTTTTTGTATATTGGATTTTTGCCTGTGTAATAGATTGCATAAACCCCTGTGCCGAGGAAAAATTCTGGCGGGGGCAGCGTATGTACGGGTGTGCCGTTAAAGAATCTGACAGCATCTTTGACCAGTTCGACAAAAGCATCGTTTTCACTTCTATCAAACGCTTCGGGTTTCATGAGTGTGCAACGCGTATGGGTTTATTGGTTTGAATTATTTCATGTCGAGGTGGTAAATGCTATCTCGGAATATTAGCGCCACGCATGGAAATCTTCTAGCTCGGATAGTGCCAAAAATAGAATGACCATCGGGTGGCGTGCTTGTAACGCGCAGAAGTAAATTTCCTGCGGGATGTCCACACCCGGTTCGCTGTGACTATGGGCTGTACCCGCGCAGTGAGATACTTGCCTCTCACCAGCCTATTTCCAGCGTCAAGAACATTCCAAAATGACTAAAAACGAATACTAGCTCTGATAAACAACTTGCCCATCTACCAGCGTGTAGCGCACTTTTCCCTGCAGCTCCATACCCAGAAATGGTGTGTTTTTGCCTTGGCTTTTAAGCGCTGCTGCTTCCATTTTCCAATATTGGTTGGGATCGAAAATGCACAGGTCGGCAGCGATACCCGTGGATAGATGACCGGCATCTACGCCAAGTATTCTGGCAGGTTCCACGGTAATTTTAGCCAGCGCCGTAGACAGGGGTATTTTCATTTCCTGTGCCCACTTTAAAGTAAGTGGCAGCAGTAATTCCAGACCAGTGGCGCCGATCTCGGCTTCACCGAAAGGCAACAGCTTGGTATCTTCATCCACTGGCGTATGGTCGGAACAGACCGCATCTATGGTGCCGTCCATCAGACCGGCACGTAGCGCATCGCGATCACTCAATCCGCGCAGCGGTGG
>CAMDAX010000119.1 GCA_945888885.1 Nitrosovibrio sp. Nv4
CACGGTTGATTAAGAACAAATGGCTTGCTCGCATAAATTAAATCTGAGAGCTCATTCAAACCCGCATCCATGGCTAAAAACTCATTTAATCGGTGTTTCCCTAAGAATTTTCCAGTGCCATGCTGCTGGCGGGATTGGGGCTACTGGGCGTGGTGGCGAAGAGGCGGCGGCGGAGCTTCGATGCTTCGTGAGCTTCGATCCTTTTGGGGGTGCAGGGGGCGTTAGTCCCCTGCGGGTTTTAACGAAATCAATCGTTCACTTGTTTAGCCAAGATGGCGCGCTACGAACATCTACCGAATTAAGTTACCCTCGGCTTTGCCGGGGGTAACTTAATTTACAAACCAGCGTTGCATTATTCCACTGCGTTGCGTAGTATTCATTTCGGGCGCCGATGTTGTCTTTAGAACCTCCATCTTGCCAGTAATGGCCGCCCTTTTCTACCTCTTTTCGCTCCCAATTCTCCGGTTAATTCAGCTCAGGTGGGGAGTTTTGCAAGAACCTCAATGAAGAAAATAAAAATGGGCACTTGAATCAAGTGCCCATTTTTAACTTGGACTGGCGTCCCCAGCGGGATTCGAACCCGCGTACTCACCGTGAAAGGGTGATGTCCTAGGCCTCTAGACGATGGGGACTAAAGGATTTCTTAAAACTATTGCTGATAATTTGGTGGAGATAAGCGGGATCGAACCGCTGACCTCTTGCATGCCATGCAAGCGCTCTCCCAGCTGAGCTATACCCCCGACAAAAAGAAGGCGAATTATACTGAGGCACCTGGCTCCAGTCAATGTAAAGCCGTAGTCAAAAGTCGTACAACTCAAATGAGTTCCTCTGTGGCGACAGTATCAGAGCCAATTTTGATAGCGTGTTGTTGAAAGAAAATATCCACTCCATTAGCCCAGATACCAGATCTTACTCTTCCCCGTATCTCGCTTTCCTTATATTCTCCAAGGCTGCCGCAATAATATGTCGAGGCGCACCGATATTCATGCGCATGAAACCGTTGCCAACTTCGCCAAATAGAGCACCAGGACTCATACCTACCTTGGCCTGATGTACAAAAAAATGTTTGATCTGTGTATTGGTTATCCCTAAGGCAATCCCCAGCGCACGACAATCCAACCATAGCAAATAGGTACCTTCCGGTTGAATAAGCTGGATTTCCGGGAGATGTGCAGTCAGGTATTCTTCGACAAAATCTCGAGTATCCCGCAGATAGATCAGTAACTCATCCAACCATACTCCCCCTTCTCGGTAGGCTGCCTCGAAGGCGACGATACTGAAAGGATTGGATGCGCTGACATGCATGGTGTCGAATGCTTGGACAATAGCCTTGCGACGCTCTTGATCCGGTAGGATAAGTGCGGAAAGATTCAGGCCTGGGATATTAAATGTCTTACTGGGCGCAACAGCGGTGACAATGTTAGGCGAATTCCCGGCCAGCAGCGAAAGCGTGCAGTGTTTGTTTTCAGGGTAAACCAGATCAGCGTGGATCTCGTCCGAAAATACGACCAAACCGTAGTTCTCCGCAATCCTCAGCAGACGCTCCAGTTCAGATTCACTCCATACCCTGCCCACTGGGTTATGCGGGGAACACAGCAGCAGCAGACGTGCACCTGCCGCGCACTGCTCCAGGTGATCAAAGTCGATAGTGTAGCGACCATTTTTCAAGCGCAACGGGTTAAGTACCAGTTGTCCGCCCGTGCTGGTGACGGCCGAGAAAAATGGGAAATACACTGGCGGCTGCACAATGACTGAAGCTTTCGGCCCGGCGAAAGCTATGACCGCCGCATGCAGCGAAGGCACTACCCCGGGGCACATCACGATCCATTCGCGCTGTACCTCCCAACCGTGGCGCTGTTTCAGCCAATCTATTAGTGCTTGGTACAGACTATCCGGATAGATAGTATAGCCATAGATAGGGTGAGCAGCACGCGCGGCGAGTGCCTCGGTTACGGCTGGTGGTGCGGAGAAATCCATATCGGCAACCCACAGCGGAATGACCTCTGCCGTACCAAATATGTTCTGTCGCCCGTCATATTTAAGACTGGCGGTTCCAGTGCGACTGATGTCGCGACTGAAATCGAAACTCAAGCGATTCTCTCCCAGATTGTCACTTCCGATAGCGTGTGCTGGAATTTATGTTTGGTTTCACGGATGACAAAGGGTACTTCCTGCGGCCCATGAACCAGCCTGAAATGACTGCCAAGGATATCTTTCAGACCGTCCAAAGTACCAAAGTTTTCTCCGTCCCGTTTAAATCCACCAATCCATGCTTCACGTTTGGTGTGTTCCTTCAACCAGGTATAGGGGGAAGCGATCAGTAGCAGGCCACCGGGATTCAACCGGCTATGAATGGTTGTAAGAAGTTTAGCCGGATCATATAAACGGTCAATCAAATTGGCGGCAAGAATGAGGTCATAGCCCGAGAACAACGGCTTGAGGTTACATGCATCACCTTGGTAGAACTCTACTTTATGCTTGACGCTCTGAAGACCGAGGCCGGTCAAATTACGTTCCTTGTAGAGAACAAGTTCACCCTCATCCGTCAGCGTGTAGCGCAGTACACCTTGCTGGACAAGTTGCACACCTTGACCAATGAAGCGGGCGGAGAAATCGATACCGGTGACGTGGTCGAAATGCCGTGCCAACTCGAAAGTGGCACGCCCTGAAGCACAACCCAAGTCGAGAGCCTTGTGTGCAGGTTTACCGTTCATGGCAGCGATAGCCAGCTCAGCCAGCGCCGCCGGGAAGTTGGGCACGCCGAAATACGTGTCACCGTAATGGAATTCGGCGTACTCCGAGAGTAACTTATCGGTTTCGTAGTGCGAGCCATACTGGGCAGCGGGCGTAGTGGCAATTACGTAGCGAAACCCGGCATGCTGGAAAAAATGACGGCGAAAAGCGTAACGGGCGCTTTTCAGTGATTCATTGCCACATGAAATCCAGGAGCCACCCTTGATGAGATTATGCCGATCATCGAAGGTGGGCGTGGTGAAATCGTCATAGTGCGGATGAACATCAAAGCCCTCAAAGGGATAAGCTGGCGTTTCTGTCCATTGCCAGACATTGCCGACCACATCGAAGAACTCTCCCTGCGGAAATTCGGTAATGGGGCAACTGGAAGCAAAGTAATCAAGATGAATATTGCCTACTGCCGCTGCTGTGCGCGGGACTTCAGATAATCCAGCTACATCGTATAACCGGTACCATTCATCTTCCGTCGGCAGCCTGACTAACTGACCACTTGCTGCTGCTTTCCAGTTACAGAAGGCCTTAGCTTCGTGATAGTTCACCTCCACTGGCCAATCCCATGGCATGGGCACTTCTTCGGTCATTAAACGCAACTGCCATTTGGAGCCCTGTCTGACCCAGAAAGTTGGATGCTCAGCGTGCATGTGGTTTTGCCAGGCACGCCCCTCCTCTTCCCAGTAACCTTCCATGGCATAACCGTTTGCCTGGACGAAAGCCAGGAACTCCTGGTTACTGACCAGATAGCGGCTAGCCTGAAAAATGGGGACTTCCACTACATGACGACCATATTCGTTGTCCCATCCGTAGATGGGATCAGTCTTGCTTTTGCCGAGATGCACCGTACCTGCCGGTACGGTAACGAGCTGGTTTTGCGGCGCTGGTCCGGATTTCCGGCAAGGCTCCCAGTCGGAATGTGGCTTGATGTATTCAAGCGCATGCTGCCGGATCAGTACGGAAGAGGTTTCCAGGTGGATAAGTTCATGTTCGATACCCATTAGAATAGTCCACCAGGGGCTATTCCAGCCTATCGGCAAGGTGAGGGGGATTTCACTGATAAGTTGGTCGACAGCGTTGCGCACGCTATTACGGTAGGCGCACACCTCCTCGACCGACGGCCAGTCATAGTGAGAGGTATTCAGATCATCCCAGCTCATCTCATCAACCCCGACCGCGAACATGGACTCCATCCTGGGATTAATTCGTTCCTTCAGCAATCCTGCAAGCAGCAGCTTGTTGGTAAAGAAAGTTGAGGTGTGACCCAGATAAAAAATTAGTGGATGGCGCAACGAAATGGGGTTTTTGTAATAGGCATCACCCCCACGCAACGTCTCAAAAAGCCGTTCGTAACGATCGGATGTAGCGTGAAAATAGGCACGTATCTCTCTTCGCTTTGCCGTAGCATCATCGCCAGTGAGAAGAGGTGTTCTTTGCGAAAGCTGTTGTTGCATAGGATATTTTATTTTATCGGATTTTTATAAGCTGCCTGACAGCCAGTCAGGTTTGGAGTGTAATTTATTACACTATTCGAAATATAAATTATGTAATTATTAGAAAAAGTAATTTAAATCAAACTGTAATGATGCTTTATTAAATCAATTTATACAAATTGAACGTCATAATAGCTAGTCTATTTTTCCATAAGACGGTTTGCATTTTACAGTACCCTTTGGAATTGAGATTGTGTAAGAAGGCTAGTAGCCCAGATACCCCTGTGCGATCCGGTAATACACGCGTCGCAACGGTTTATTATCCCGCATAATTACACGATACTGAATCGGACCAGGTTGATAGAGCATTGGATCCAAATCCTTGCCTGCCCGACTACGTTCAAGATGTTTATACTCCATACCCACTAGAATGATCGGTCGGGTCGTCGGCAGCAGCGATGGAAACCAGAAATCGTACATGGCACTCTTATCCCCAAATACATTGCGTGAGCGAATGTCCATTTTATCCCCGTTATGATTATAGAAAGACAGGGCACTTGCAACCGACCATCTGCTCACACCGACAACAATCGGCTTTTGCCCCGTCTCACGGTGGACATCCTGTGCAATTTGCTCGATTTCACTCGTTGCCTCACGCCAGAAATAATGTTTCGTGAAATCAGGGTATGGAGCCCCGGGTATCCCAAGTACCGCATAATGCAGAACGAATGCATAAATAAATATGGAAGCTATGATCGTTGGCTTCCATATTGATTGTAAGCGGTTTGCGATGGTGTGCCGATCACTCACCTGCCCCATCATCCATGCCACCGTTGGCAGCAACATAAGCCATACCGGACTAGTCCAGTGAAATTTTGGCGAACCGAATAGACTCAATCCGAAGAATATTGCCAATGGCACGCCAGTGAATATCCGTATAAACAGACGGTGCCGACGGGCGTACTGATTGTCATCGTGATTGCTGCCAGGCAGCAATGCCAATACTGCAGCAAACAGACCTACTGGGGTCAGCAATATCAACATGTGGAGAAACAGATAGTGCAGCGAGAATTGGTCACCAATTCCCTTGGCTCGTTGCGATTGGAATAGAAACGATACCCACTGATGCTCGTTGTTCCAGATGATGACCGGTGAAAACAGCAACAATGCCAGCGTTGCCGCAAGATAAGGATGCGGACGGCGTAGCCAGCGGCGTGCAGTCGGATCCAGAATCACAAATAGCAAAGCGGCAATACCCAGCAGGCCAAGTGTGTATTTGGATAGTATGCCCAAGCCAAATGCGATACCCATACCCAGCCAGGCTGAACTACGACCAGCCACCAACGCACGCTCCATATAGTACAACGTGGCGGCCCAGGCAGCGAGCAGCGGTGCATCCGGTGTCATTAACATGCCGGAGGCAAAACTCAGCGGCAACACGGCCAGTAATAATAGCGTGCGCATACCGGTTGATTTGTCGTACAAATTGCGCGCCAGCGCATACAGATAGCCCATTGTTACCAGGCCACAGACAAATGCGCCAATCCGTACCCCGAACTCGTTGTTACCCAAGGCGGTGGTACCCAGCCAGATCAGCCACGCAACCATTGGTGGGTGATCCAGAAAGCTTAAGTCCATGTGCTGGGCATAATTCCAGTAATACGCTTCATCGGGAATTAGTTGCGCCTGACCGAGGTAGATCAGACGCAGCAGCAGGATGAATGCCACCACGCCGACCGAGGCTACCCGCCAGCGTATATCTGGTGATGGCGCATTCTGCTTGACAGGAAATACGTAAAAGGCGGATCCAAGATAGTTAATCACTGCTGTCGTAGCGATTGCCGGAAAGATTGCC
>CAMDAX010000120.1 GCA_945888885.1 Nitrosovibrio sp. Nv4
TCGCTCTACACTTTGCTACAGATATTGTCGGTCTCTGTTTTCGAGAAAACCCCTATTTCATGCGCCTTGCAGCCCAATACCAGCAGAATCATTACACCACAACCCAATAACCAAATGATTCTATTTGATTTTTAACCGGACACTAGTGATTCCAGTTACATATCAGCCATATGCCATGTCTATATTTCTTTGCTCTCGTTTCGTCTTGTTTGGAACTTTGAATTTTTAGAGGCGCTTTATAGCGTGTTGCATAACCCCCAGCACCCATTGCGGCCAGTCGAAGCCTAGTGCAGCAGTTCCAGTTCCAAGCGGAGCGCACCAGCATCAGCGTAGCTTATTTTTGTGACCATCTGGTCTAATAACAGATCGCTTTCAGTAGCGACGATGCGCACCGGCAACATGTAATAAGCGGGGGCAAGCCAGATTTTCCGGTAGAGTTTGTCACCCACTTCCAGTTGTTTTGTCAGTACTATGGTTTCAAGTTTACCTATCGGCGTGTCCAGTGTTTCTTTATCCACGCTATAACGCACCCGCTTGAGAGTGCGGCCATCAGTCTCATGCATGTCAACAACTCCGTCGGGAGACGGCGGAAAAAATGCAAAGCTGTACAACACGCTCAAGCGATCCTGGGTACCGGCAGGCAAGGGCTTCTGCTGTTCGTTGCCCCGGTTATTGATGGTCAGCAAGTTCTTTTCCCAATCGAAAATGGCTATTCTAGGCAGCTTGTCGCGGCGCTGATCAGAAAAATGCCCGGGTTGCAGTCCCTGTTCCGTTACGGTGCCCACACTGTCACGCAGGATATTGCCCGACTGCGCCAGTGCCAACAGACCGATAGCGCGGATGGCACTGCTGATTGCATAGCTACGCACGCCGTTTTCCTGCTTGATTTCCAGGGTATCATTTGCCTCGCCTTCCATGGCGCCGGATCTTATCGAATAGCTGATGTCGATGCGGGTGGGGAAACTATCGGCATAAGCAGAAAAACCCAGCCCCAAAAATAAGGCAGCAACTAGGAGTTTCATTTACGTAATCCCGGTGAATACAAAACCGAACTATCGGCTATGGTGCCGCTCACCTCGACACGGTTATTGACGAGCTTCAACCGGTCCTCCATAAACCAGCGCACTGCTTCTGGGTAAATGCGGTGCTCCTGCTGCAGCACCCGTGCTGCAAGGGTTTCCGCAGTATCGTCCGGTAGCACCTGGATTGCTGCCTGAATAATAATCGGACCATGGTCAACCTGCGGCGTAACAAAGTGTACTGTACAGCCGTGGATTTTTACACCCTCCTGCAACGCCCGTGCGTGGGTATCAAGGCCGGGGAAAGTCGGCAGTAACGAAGGGTGAACATTCATGAGCCTGCCTTGATAACGGTTAACAAAGCTGTCTCCCAAAATGCGCATGAAACCGGCAAGCGTCACCAGATCTGGTTGACAGGAGTCAATTTCTTCCGCCAGTACAGCATCGAACATTACCCGATCGGCATAAGCCCGCTGGTCCACCACCCGTGTTTCGATCCCGTGCATTCTTGCGATCTCCAGCCCTTCTACCCCCGGCTTGTTACTGATGACTGCGGCGATCCTGCCAGGTAGGCTGGCTGCGATTAGCGCTTGCATGTTGCTGCCGCGACCGGAGATCAGAATGACAAGAGATTTCATGGTAGGTGCTTCTATAAATCCGGATTTCGTCGTGATACGGGCATTGCTCAAGAAATTTGAGCGCTTACATAATAATCATATGCGGCGCTCTCAAATTTCATTCGCGCCTTGTCTCACTTAGAACTTTGGCTCTATAGAGACGTCCATCATGTAACGATTGTTTGCGCTTCATCTGCGGCACGCTGGCGGATGGCACCGATGCGCCACACAGTCTCGCCTGCAGACTGCAACATCCGCATCGCCGCATCGGCGTGTTCCGGTGCAATTACCAACGCCATGCCGATGCCACAATTGAATACGCGGTGCATCTCACTCTCGGCGACGTTACCCTGCTGTTGCAGCCAGCGGAACAGTGGCGGCATCTCCCATGCGCTTTTCTGCAGCACGGCAGTGAAGCCTTCGGGCAGAACACGCGGGATATTTTCTACCAATCCGCCGCCAGTGATATGTGCCATGCCTTTCACCGGCAGTTGTCGCATCAGTTCAAGCAGCGGTTTCACATAAATACGGGTCGGTGCCATAATTACATCGCTTAACGCAGTGCCGTTGAAATCAGCAGACAGATCCGTGTGGTTTTTTTCGATAATCTTGCGGATTAACGAATAACCGTTGGAGTGCGCGCCGCTGGAAGCCAGTCCCAAGACTGCATCGCCTTCCCGGATGGTCAGACCAGTAATGATGTGGTCTTTCTCCACCACGCCTACAGCAAAACCCGCGAGGTCATATTCGCCCTCCGGATACATGCCAGGCATCTCCGCGGTCTCGCCGCCGATCAAGGCACAGCCTGCCTGCTCACAACCTGCCGCAATGCCTTTGACAACGCGAGTGGCAGTGTCTACATCCAGTCTGCCACAGGCAAAATAGTCCAAGAAAAATAGTGGCTCTGCTCCTTGTACCAGAATATCGTTGACGCTCATCGCCACCAGGTCTATGCCGACACTATCGTGCTTACCAAGCTGGAATGCGAGTTTCAACTTGGTGCCGACACCATCGGTACCTGATACCAGCACCGGGTTACGGTATTTTTTGGAGATTTCAAACAACGCGCCAAAACCACCAATGCCAGCAAGTACTTCCGCCCGCATGGTGCGTTTGGCATAGGGTTTGATATTTTCCACCAAACGATCACCTGCATCGATATCTACGCCTGCATCGCGATAGGACAGATGAGTTGAGTACGGGTTTATCGAATTGGGTGCAGTCAAGGATGCCTCTGGAAATTCAAAGTTCTAAGTGAACTTATCTGCTAACTAAGTGTGCAAATGGAAAATATAGCCGCAACATGTGCTTATAGGCAAAGAAATATTTTAACGGACAATACAAGTATTCTAACGAAATTTAAATTCTACAGATGCCCGTAAGTTGAGTTCCCATCTCATTACAGATAGAGTGCCACTTTCAAGAAATGTGATTTTACCGTAAATGGACTCTAAACACTCCGACGATCTGCATTATCTATGGTGGCTGGCGCTGGCCACCGTCGCGGGGGTCCTGCTTTATCTGCTAAGTCCGATACTCACGCCATTCCTGTTGGCGGGGATCATTGCCTACATCTGCAGTCCACTGATGACGCGGATGGCGGCGGGGAAGATTCCGCGCACACTTGGCGCCATTCTGGTGATAGCGCTGTTGCTCGGCATGCTTACGGCGTTGCTTCTGATCATGCTGCCTTTATTCGAGATGGAAATTTCCCGCTTGATCGAGCGGGCGCCCGCTTACCTTGAAACAATCAAAAATAGCCTGATCCCCTGGCTGGAAACGCATCTTGGTATCAGCCTACAACTGGATGTTGCCACGCTCAAGCAGGCGCTGACGCAGCACTGGCAAAGCGCGGGTGGGCTTGTGGCGAAGCTGTTGCCGTCACTCACCAGTGGCGGCATGGTAGTGGTGGAATTTTTCATGAATCTGCTGCTGGTGCCGGTAGTACTGTTCTATTTGCTGCGCGACTGGGATGGGCTGATCCGGCGGATCGATGAAATGATTCCACGCCGCTGGCATGAACAGGCGCATACACTTGCGCACGCAACCGATAACGTGTTGGCGGAATTTTTGCGCGGACAACTTGCGGTAATGCTGTTGATGAGTATCTGTTACGTGGCCGGGTTGTGGCTGGTGGGTCTGGAATTCGCTCTGCCGATCGGCCTATTGGCTGGCTTCCTGGTATTTGTTCCCTATCTGGGCGCGGCTGTCGGCCTGATCCTCGCGACCATGGCAGCGCTGATGCAATTCCAGGGATGGAGCGGCCTGCTACCAGTGTGGGCCGTATTCGCAGCCGGTCAATTGCTGGAAGGTATGATAGTAACGCCCTGGCTAATCGGCGACCGCATCGGCCTGCATCCGGTAATGGTGATTTTCGCGCTGCTTGCATTTGGTCAATTGTTTGGATTCTTCGGTATCTTGCTGGCGTTGCCCGTGAGTGCTGCGTTATTGATATGGCTGCGTCATGCGCGCGAAAAGTATATGCAAAGCGACCTCTATAATTCGTAAATGAAACAACTGCTGCTGGATATCGCCCCACCATCGTCCCCCACACTGGCTAATTTCGTACCAGGACGCAACCACGAACTATTGCAGACCCTGAACGATATGCTGACGGGGCGGGAGCGGTTTGTTTATCTGTGGGGTGCAACAGGTTGTGGCAGAAGCCACTTGCTGCAGGCAGTAGTCGCCGCAGGTATGCGCAATAAACTAAACGCGGTGTATATCGAGTGTGGGGGCACCGATGACACAAATACTGCCTTCGCTGCAAGCCGTGTCGCTGACTGCGTGGCAGTGGATGATGTCGAGCGTCTCAGCGCCAACACGCAAATCGGCTTGTTCAATCTGTATAACCACATGCGTGGTGAAGATCATGCGCGACTGCTGGTAAGCGGCCCTGTCGCACCGGCACAGTTGGGACTGCGCGAGGACCTGGTCACACGCCTGGGATGGGGGCTGGTTTACCAGGTACACGAATTAACCGATGAGGAGAAGGTACAAGCCATGCAAAGCCATGCCGTCAGCTGCGGCTTCGACCTGCCGCAGGAGGTAAGTGATTACTTGCTACGTCATGGGCGGCGCGATTTGCCGTCATTGATCGCCACGCTCGACGCGCTGGACCGCCATTCGCTCGAGAACCAACGTCAGATCACAGTACCATTGTTACGCGAACTATTGCAGGGGGCGTCATGACTCGTTACCGCAGAGCGGCCGCTTGCGGAAATGGCGCCCCGCCTCCCGCTTCTACCTCTGGCTCAGCTTCGCTTGCTGTATCGTGGGGGACGTCATGAATCTGGCACTGTTCGACCTCGACAACACGCTTCTGGCGGGCGATAGTGATTTTGAATGGGCACAATTCCTGATCGGGCAACACGTGCTTGACCGTGAAGTGTATGAAGCGCGCAATCTGGAATTCTACGAGCAATACAAGGCCGGTACCCTGGATATCCATGAGTTCCTCGATTTTCAGTTGAAACCGTTATCGCGCCACCCGCGCAGCCAGCTCGATGCCTGGCACAGCGAATTCATGGCGAAAAAGATTAAGCGGCTGATCGCGCCCGGTGCGCACAAATTGATTGAGCAGCACATGCTTAACGGCGATTTATGCGTCATTATCACCGCCACCAATAGCTTTGTTACCGCACCGATCACACAGATATTGGGAATAAACCATCTGATCGCCACCGAACCGGAACAAAAAGATGGTGAATTCACCGGCAAGGTTTCAGGGATACCCTGTTTCAGAGAAGGCAAAATCACCCGGCTGGAAAGCTGGCTGGATCAGCGCAACCTGACCTGGCTGTCGTTCCTTGAAAGCTGGTTCTACAGCGACTCGCTGAACGACCTGCCGCTGCTGAACAAAGTCACTCATCCGGTGGCGGTAGACCCCGACCCAACCCTCCGGCGATACGCGGAAAAGAACGGCTGGCCGATCATCAGCCTGCGATAGCGCCCGGATGAAAAAGAAAATGCTCGATGGCTGGAGGGTGTCATGAACAAACATTGGTTCTCGGCACCCACTTATATCCGCAATAGCGCTGTATAATTCTGAAGTCACAGAATTGGAGAAGAAATGGCAAGCGCAGAACAACTCAAAGCACTTCTCAAGTCACACATTGAAGGTGATGAGGGTCGTTTTTTGTCAATAGCCATGCAGGTTGCTGCCCATGAGGCAAAACTAGGCCATGGGAAGTTAGCCGAGGAACTTCGTGACATGATTGATGCCGCAAGTCCGAGGGTGTCTTGGATTTTGTGTAAACGGAATTTCTTAATGTTGCGGCATCCGATCCTCGAACTGGATAGTAAAACGATTCAGCGCGGCTTTCCAGTCTCTAATCGGCATCGTCCATTTTTTGCTGATATTTTGGATCGCCAGGTAGAA
>CAMDAX010000121.1 GCA_945888885.1 Nitrosovibrio sp. Nv4
CAAAAGGCCCCCGAAAATAGATGGAAAGGAAAAAAACCGAGCCAAGCGGCACGGTTGATTAAGAACAAATGGCTTGCTCGCATAAATTAAATCTGAGAGCTCATTCAAACTTGCATCCATGGCTAAAAACTCATTTAATCGGTGTTTCCCTACACCAAACAATCATTGGTTGTTGCACTTCGAACTTGAATCCACGATATTGAACAAGATAGGCCTGTTCAACTTACCGGCTAGAGCTGCGGGTTACGAACGTGATGAGTGTGGTAGAATGATGCAGGTTTGTTTGAGTGCGAGAATCGGTGAGGAGCTTGAATTTATTAAGCTAGCGCTAGCCGAGGCAGTTGAACAGCGTGCTTCGCAACAGTACAGGATACAGTTACAAGTTGGAAACGTAGCCAGCAGATGCACTCCCGTTTCTTATTAAACCAACAGTCAACTTAACCATTTGATAGTTATATTTATATTAAATGGAAACTAGGAATAAACATGGGATTAAACGACCCACAATGGGGAAGAAAAAAAGGTAATTCAGGTCCGCCTGATCTCGACGAGTTGTGGCGCAACGTTAATAAGAAGCTCAATAACCTTTTTAAACGTAAGAGTGGTAGTGGCGAAGGGTCGGGGGGGGGTGAAGGGCCGGTTGGTGGAAGTCCTAGACAATTTCGCGGCGGCGTTGGCCTGCTTGCTGGATTGCTTCTGCTGATGTGGGTATCCAGCGGGTTTTACATTGTCAATGAAGGTCAGCGTGGCGTGGTATTGCGTTTCGGCAAATATATCGAAACCACCCAGGCAGGACTCCGCTGGCATCTACCATATCCAGTTGAAGTAATGGAATCAGTCAATGTAAGTCAGGTGCGTACGGTGGAAATTGGGTATCGCAATAATGTCAGAAGCAAGGTGCTGAAGGAATCATTGATGCTGACCGATGACGAAAACATCATTGACATTCAGTTTGCCGTGCAATACATCCTCAAAAATCCGGAAGAATTCCTATTTACTAACCGTGATCCGGAAAGCGCGGTGATGCAGGCAGCGGAAACCGCGATTCGTGAAGTTATTGGCAAAAGCAAAATGGACTTCGTGCTTTACGAAGGACGCGAACAGGTGGCGGCACAAACGACCAAGTTAATGCAGGAAATCCTCGACCGTTACAGGATAGGGGTCGCCATCAGCAAAGTGACCATGCAGAATGCGCAACCACCGGAACAGGTGCAGGCAGCATTCGACGATGCAGTGAAAGCAGGCCAGGATAGAGAGCGGCAGAAAAATGAAGGTCAGGCTTACGCCAATGACGTTATTCCCAAAGCCAGAGGTAATGCCGCGCGTTTGCTGGAGGAGTCTGAAGGGTATAAGCAGCGTGTAATCGTTAGCTCTGAGGGTGATGCCAGCCGTTTCAAACAGATTCTCGTCGAATACAGCAAGGCACCGGGCGTAACCCGTGACCGTCTGTATCTGGACATGATGCAGCAAGTGCTCTCCAGCACCAGCAAGATACTGATTGACCAGAAAAGCGGCAATAATTTACTTTACCTGCCGCTGGATAAGCTGATACAAACAAGCGGACCTTCCCCATCGCCCGCACCGGTGTTGGAAACACCACCCCCCCCAACCGCCCAAGACACTGGACATGGCGGCCTTGCTCGCTCGCGTGAAGCATTCCGTGGGCGTGAACGGGAGACAAGATAAATGAAAAAATATACTTCGCCACTATTGGGCGCCATTGTCGCCCTGTTCTTTCTTGCCAGTTCCGCACTATTTATTGTCGACCAGCGCCAACATGCGATCGTATTCCAGTTAGGTGAAGTGGTCGACGTAAAAACTTTGCCGGGATTGTACTTCAAGATTCCTTTGGTCCAAAACGTGCGCTACTTTGAGTCGCGCATCATGACTATGGATACGGTCGAACCGGAACGTTTCATTACTTCGGAAAAGAAGAATGTGCTGGTGGACTTATTCGTCAAGTGGCGCATCGTCGATGTAAAGCAATATTACATCAGCGTTCGCGGTGACGAGATGCTGGCACAAACCCGTTTAGCCCAAACAGTAAATTCCAGCATGCGCGATGAATTTGGTAACCGCACGGTGCACGATGTGGTTTCTGGTGAACGTGACAAGATTATGGAGATCATGCGCCAAAAAGCTGATGCTGATGCCCGTAAGATTGGGGTAGAGGTAGTAGACGTGCGCCTGAAGCGCGTAGATTTGCCGCAGGAAGTAAGTGAATCAGTCTATCGTCGGATGGAAGCAGAGAGAAAGCGCGTGGCCAATGAATTGCGCTCGACCGGTGCGGCGGAATCGGAAAAAATTCGTGCTGATGCTGACCGGCAGCATGAGGTAATTCTGGCTGAAGCTTACCGGAAAGCTCAGGAGGTCAAGGGTGAGGGTGACGCTAAAGCCTCATCAATCTACGCTGGCGCCTTTCAGCAGAACCCGGAGTTCTATTCTTTCTACCGTAGCTTGGAAGCCTATAAGCAGACCTTCAAGAACAAAGGAGATATGATGGTGCTGGAACCCGGCTCTGAATTTTTTAAGTATCTGAAAAATCCAGGCCGAGGTGGGAAATAGATAGCTCCTATGAGTTTAAATTTACGGGCAACCATCTTGCGGACTGACCTGATTCGCTGTATCACGTAATAAATTTACTTGTAGCTCTTAGTTTGTTGAAGTGTCTGTCGGAGCTATCGCGGCATGTGGGACACTTTGCTAATTGCCTTCGCGCTAATGCTGGTAATTGAAGGAATGCTGCCGTTCCTTCTACCTGCCATGTGGCGTGAAGCTTTCAAGAAACTGACCGTAGCTGGCGACAACCAGATACGCTTTATCGGTTTGACTTCGATGCTGGCTGGACTACTGCTGCTTTATTTTGTGAAATAACTCCCGCCACCATGCTTTCATTTAACCGTATCTGAGCCATAGACATGCGTAATTGGCTCCTTCCCGAGTATATTGAAGATATTCTGCCTGCTGAGGCGCTAGCGATTGAGGCGATGCGTCGGCGCATCATGGATCGGCTGTTGGTACATGGCTATCAGCTGGTGGGGCCGCCCCTACTCGAGTACATAGCATCGCTGCTTTCAGGTCATCGTGATGACGATGACCTGAGTTCAAGACGCAGCTCCTCCATACTCATGTTCAAGGTGGTCGATCAGTTGAGCGGTATGCTGATGGGCTTACGCACAGACATAACACCCCAAGCTGCACGTATCGATGCGCACTTGCTGAACCGCAGTGGCGTCACCCGTCTGTGTTATGCGGGCAGTGTGGTGCACACCGTCCCATCAGGGTTGACCCGCACTCGTGAGCAGCTCCAGATTGGTGCGGAACTTTTTGGCCATGCCGGACTGGAAAGCGATCTAGAAATCCAGCGGCTTATGCTGCAATCCCTGGCGATTGCCGGGATAGGAAAAATTCACCTTGATCTTGGCCATGTCGCAGTATTTCGTGGCCTGGTTAAGGGTGCGGGAATTCCCGTCAAGTTGGAGACCGAATTATTTGGCATATTGCAGACCAAAGATATCACCGCATTGAGGGAATTATTTTCTACCGCTAGGTGGAAAAATGAAAATGCAATCTCTGGCGAAATTGTGGAACCAGCATTGCTGCTATTGCTAGAGTTATACGGCGGCGGGGATGTACTGACACGTGCACGCAAGCATCTTCCCGATTACCCCGAGATTAAGACCGCGCTGGACGAACTGGAAGCAGTGGCGGCAGAATTAATGCCGCTGGTGGATACCTTGGCATTCGATCTGGCTGACTTGCGTGGTTATCGCTATCACAGCGGCATGGTGTTCGCTGCTTACGCCAAAGGCTGTCCTAACGCGGTTGCTTTGGGAGGTCGCTATGATGAAATTGGTAAGGCGTTTGGAAGGGCACGTCCGGCCACTGGCTTCAGCATGGATTTACGCGAATTGTCGGGGCTGGTAAAACCCGATCCCTATCCGAAAGGAATCCTTGCGCCCTACAAGAGAAACGATAAAGTGCTTGAGAAAGAGATCGAACGTCTCCGCAATGAAGACCAGATCGTAGTTATGGAGCTGCCAGGGCATGAGAGTGATCAAGACGCACTTGACTGTGACAGGCAACTGGTGATGCACCAAGGGGTCTGGAAAATAGAGAAAATCTGAATTTAAACCAGAAAATGATATGCAGAGAATTGTAGTAATGCCGCAACATTCACTAACCTGATATTCCTCTTCATCCCGGTTTTGAAAATAACATTTCCAGAGATCAAGAGACATGACTAAAAACGTAGTTGTCATTGGCACCCAATGGGGTGACGAAGGCAAAGGCAAGATAGTGGACTGGCTTACGGATCACGCACAAGGTGTAGTGCGTTTCCAAGGCGGCCATAATGCAGGGCACACGCTGGTAATTGGCGGCAAGAAAACCGTGCTTCATCTGATTCCCTCTGGGATTCTGCGCAGCAATGTTGCCTGCTATATTGGCAACGGCGTGGTGGTATCTCCGCAGGCACTGCTGGAAGAGGTCAGCATGTTGGAGCAGGCTGGCGTTGATGTACAGGGGCGACTGTGCATAAGTGAAGCCTGCCCGCTCATTCTGCCTTGCCACAGTGCGCTTGATAATGCACGAGAAGCCGCCAAGGGCACGGACAAGATCGGCACCACAGGACGAGGCATCGGCCCCGCTTACGAGGACAAGGTTGCACGGCGCGCTGTGCGCCTGCAGGATCTGTTTCACCCCGACCGCTTCGCTGCCAAACTGGGTGAGATGCTGGACTATCATAACTTTGTACTGAAAAATTATTTTCATGTGCCGATAATTGACTTTCAGCAAACTATGAATGACACCCTGTCACTGGCAGAGCGGATCAAGCCAATGGTAGCGGATGTACCGCGACTTCTATTTGAAGCCAACAAGGTCGGCAGTAATTTGTTATTCGAGGGGGCACAAGGAACGCTGCTTGACATAGATCACGGCACTTATCCATTCGTTACATCAAGTAATTGCATTGCCGGTGCCGCAACAACTGGCAGCGGGGTCGGTCCACAAATGCTGCATTATGTGCTGGGGATCACCAAAGCTTACACCACGCGAGTCGGTGCTGGACCTTTCCCTACTGAATTAGATGACGACATAGGTAAGTATCTAGCCAAACATGGCAATGAATTTGGCGCAACCACAGGGCGTCCACGCCGTTGTGGCTGGTTTGATGCTGCAGCGCTGAAACGTTCGATCCAAATCAATGGTGTATCGGGATTATGTGTCACCAAACTCGACGTATTAGACGGTGTCGAAACCCTGAGCCTAGGTGTGGGTTACAAATTGAGTAACGGTAGCAAAGGAGAGGACTTCAGCAGCATTTTGCCGGCGGGCGCTGATGAACTCGCCCGTTGTGAACCGATTTATGAGGAAATTCCTGGATGGATGGGGAGCACTGTAGGAGTTAAAAATTTCAGACAACTACCCAAGGCGGCACAAGACTACCTGAAGCGTATGGAAGAAGTATGTGAAGTGCCAGTGGACATGATTTCAACTGGGCCGGACCGGGAAGAAACTATCGTACTGCGACATCCATTTGAATAGTCCTAACCCATCTTTAACATCAACCTCACTAAAATCCCCCAATTTCCACGCCTAATTAACAAAATACCTTTAATAATCAACGGGTGTATTTCTGAAACCATTTTGTTGTGCCATAATATTTTACTATTTCCAGATTTCCGCTTGATTTTCCGGTAATATCGGGAGATGTTTATTCGCCGAACCCAAACCAACAGCACTGCCAGCAACGAGGCGTACTTCACGCATCGTCTGGTGCACGGCGAGCGCAT
>CAMDAX010000122.1 GCA_945888885.1 Nitrosovibrio sp. Nv4
AAATCTGTAAGCGGCAGTGTGAGGGGCTCCCGATTCTTGGTGTCCCGGATGGTAAATGACCGGCCCTTTAAATCGATATCGGACCATTTCAAGGTTGCGGCTTCCTGACGACGTAGTCCGGTAAACAGCAGGAAGAGAAGATAATCGGCGACCAACGCAGACTGTGAAAATGTTTTGTCACTCTTGAGCAACATGACGCCTTGATACCATGGCGCAAGCTGGTGGGGCTTAATAACCGTCTGGCGACGCTCCACCCTATACCACGCACGAGTCTGTGTAAGCCGCACGACGGGATTTTCCCGCAAGATGGCGTTGCCCTTACCGTCTTCATACTGCGCAATGGAGAAATTGAGCAGTGCGCGCAAAAAACGCATGGATAAGTTGGCGTAAGCCTCGCCATGTTCTGAGCCGATCTTGGTGTGGCGCTTGGCGACCATTTCCTTGCTGATATCGACCAGCGCTTTATTTTGCCAATCGGGAAACGCAACCCTCATTAATCGCTGGTAGTCATAAAGGGTGCGGGGTTTGAGGTTCTTTCTGGCAATAACAAAATCATCAAAGGCTTGTTGCAATGTCGTGCCTTGCAACGTTTTCTGCTTTTTCTCAGCAGAAGGATTGCGCCCCGTCGCAATGTGACCGAGAAACTTGTGGGCCTCTTTCCTGGCTTGCTCTACAGTCAGTTCAGGATAGCGGCCAAGCGTAAGCCGCTTCACTTTGCCGTCGATACGTTTTTCCAGAATGAACGACCTGGCGCCAGAAGTGGTAATGCGAACTGCAAAGCCTTTCAGCTCCGTATCGCGAGCAAAAGCTTGCCCTGCAGCTGGAGTACTCAGCCGATCTACTACAGATTTTGTTATTCTGACGGGGAGTACTGAGGTGGACGTAGACATATTCTAACTTCCCTCCATGTAGACACTATGTAGACAGTTGGCGTCAAACCATGGGTGGAAGTGTAAAACAACATAAAGAATAAAAGCAAGTTAAAACAGCGGCTTTAATACTTCTTCCGGAATCTTAAAACAACATAAAACAAGGCATATTAGAATTCGTAATCAGTAGGTCGCCAGTTCGATTCCGGCCAACAGCACCATAAAAGCGATGGCTTAGAGAGTAATTCTCTAAGCCATCGCTTTTAATGTCGCGGATTCAAGTTCGAAGTACAACAGCGTTACAGTCAGAGCCTTTTCTGTTGATGCCAACTGAGCGTTCAGAAAGTGTTTTCTCTTTTATATTCTGAATCGCTCGGCGCCTACGAGATATTTCCCACACCTGGAGTGTAGCTGGCGCTAATGACGCTATTGCTGATAAGCGTGTCGCACTGCACCACTCCGTTGAATTTTGCTATGCCGGCATTCACGTTGATTGCACCTGAATTAATCTCAACCTGGCTGGCGTTAATGGTAACTTTCGCGCTGGCGCTCACTATGATGCCGCTTGCCCCAAGCCTCACTGAATTGCCGTTGCTATCCGTAATCTCAATTGAACCAGGGCCATCCTTGAGCGTGATTTTTTGGCCACTAGGCGTCTCGACAATGAAATTCTCCTGGCCGCTCTGATCGTCCAGAGTGATCTTCACGCCATTGCGGGAACACAGAAGTTTTTTATTATTACTCGCATTCATCGTCTCCGGCGGCGGGTTGCTGCCGCTCCACAGGCAGCCAATGACATAAGGCCGCCTCATATCGCCAGCTTCAAATGCAACCAGAACTTCGTCGTTCACATCAGGGATAAACCATGTCCCCTGATTTTTGCCAGCCATCAAGGTAGCAATACGGGCCCATATTTCGTGGCCATGTTGGCCAGATGCCGCGTCTACCTGTGGAAGCCGCACCTTTACACGTCCAAGGTTATCGGGATCAACGTTATCAATCACGACTGCCGGGAGCACTCCATTAAGCTGTCTCATACATCCATCCACTTAGGCCCAACAGTTATTAATCGGAGCCGCCGGTCAGTCACGGCTGGCAAGTTTTTTAATGCAACAAGAGCACTCATTCTCCCCGTGCGCCAGCATTATGGCAACCCCAAAAGCTATCAGGCTATCAGCCCATAGCTCCGCTGCTTTAGTTAGTTGAATATAAGGAATAAACCGGTGTTTCCTTAAGTGCTTTGATGAAGGCTTTGTATTATTTGAATGCTCTTGAGTTGACACCAGCATAATGAGTGCTGAACTGAAGCAGCCATAACGGCAAACTTGCCTTTTAATTGGGCCTGATAAGTCAAAAAACTTCTTCGCTGTGCAATGCCGCTTGACGGCCACGGCGCACATTCACGCTCATTAATATTATTAAGCCAATAATAAAATAGCCGCCCGTGACCAACATCGCAAGACGGTGATCCCCGCGCGAAATCCAACTTACCAGCCCATAGGTCACGGGGCCAAGTATCGACGACAGCTTTACAGCCAAGCCCCATAGCCCGAAAAATTCTGCACGGCGGGAAGCGGGGCTGAAGAAACCAACTAGCGCCCGTCCGGCAGACTGAGATGCGCCAAGGCATAGACCAGCAATATTGGCAGCCAGCCAGAACATGGCGCGATCTTCCGCAGCCCAAGCCAGCAACACCATAATGATCCAACCAACCAGGGTTAGTGCAATGGTGGGGATATGGCCGATTCTGTCCTGGATGCTGCCAAATGCGAATGCACCCAGCGCTGCGGTGATGTTAACAAGAAATACTAGCAGCATGGTGTCGCTTGCATCAAAACCCATTACCTGCTGAGCATATATTGCCGCCAGTATAATCACCGTCTGGATACCCGCTTGATAGAACACAAGACAGGCAAGGAAACGCATCAGGTCACGGTAGCTGCCTGCATGCTTAAATGTGCCGGCCAACCGCGCGATTGACTGACGCACCACGTGCTGCCTGGCCAGATGTGGCTGCGACTGCGGCTGCGCTCGTTCCTTCAGATAAAGAAAAGTCGGGATGCTCGACACAGCGAACAGAACGGCGGTTATCAACATGGTTACAGGTACAAACTGCTCAGCCTGTTGTCCCTGTCCTTGCGCCCAGGTTACATAAATAAGCGAGCAACCCAGGCTGACCAGGCCTCCAATATAGCCCAGACACCAGCCCCAGCCTGATACCCTTCCTAATGCTTCGCCAGGTGCCAATTCCGGCAAGAAAGCGGCAATCAGATTTTCTCCGCTACCGAAAAAGAAATTGGTAAAAACTATGAGTACTACTGCCAGCCATAAATCACCCGGCCCGACGAAAGAAAGCAATGCAGTAAATCCGACGCAGCCAACGGTAGTCAGGAAAAGTAGACGCTTCTTTGCTGCATGGGTGTCGGCATACGCACCCACTAGCGGTGCAGTCAAAATGATAAGCGCATACGAAGCCGCCAATGCCAAGGTCCAGGCAAGTGTTGCCCACTCTTGATTACCCGCTACTACTGCAACGAAATAAGCGTTGAAAATCGCGGTGATGACAACCGTGGTATAGCCAGAATTGGCAAAATCGAACATCGCCCACGCCCAGACTTCTCGTCGACTCACATTAGTAGCGAGGTATTCTGGTTTATCGTGTGGAGTCATGGAGAGCAGCTTTTATTTGTTGAGCTTCCCTCGGGCCTTGTTTGCCAACGAGCATGTCTCATGCTATCAGTTTTTCACCACACTGAACGCTGATCCATTTTTTGGGGCTGCCGCCAGTGATTTATAACCGGGGGAACGCATTATCTGCAGCGTTCGTTTGTCATCGCCTCGTTTCACTTTCGAACTGAAATAAGAGAAACTGTTGGTGAGGCAACCCGGTGGGAAATCAAACCTGTGGAGACTTACGCATGTCCCCGAGACAGATAGTCTGGATGTGAAAATTCTAATGCGTGTCTACCCCAAGAACAATTTATATGCCGGATTCTTGCTTTCATCCCAGTAACGGTAGCCAAGTTGGTCGAGAAACGCCCTGAACTCTGTTTTCTCTCCGGGTGGCACTTCCATACCCACCAGTACGCGACCATAGTCGGTTCCATGGTTGCGGTAGTGGAACAGGCTAATATTCCAGTGATGGCTCATGCTGTCCAGGAATTTCATCAGCGCGCCGGGACGGTCAGGAAACTCGAAGCGGTAAAGAATCTCATTCTTTACTCCGTGGGCACGCCCCCCCACCAGATGGCGCACATGCAGTTTCGCCATTTCATTATCACTGAAATCTTCAGCATGCAGGCCGCTCTTCTCCAAGCTCTTGATCAGCTTTACCGCCTCATCCCGGTTGCGTACCGATACGCCGACAAATACATGCGCCTCTTTCGGGTCGGCGTAGCGGTAGTTGAATTCCGTGATGCTTTTCGTCCCCAACATAGCGCAGAATTTCTTGAAACTGCCAGGCTCTTCAGGAATGCTCACCGACATCACCGCTTCGCGCTGCTCGCCCAATTCCGCCCGTTCAGAAACATGACGCAGTCGATCAAAATTCATGTTGGCACCAGAGGCAATCGCCACTAGAGTTTTGCCACGAATTTTCCCGCGTTTGGCATAAGCCTTGGCACCGGCGATGGAGAGTGCGCCAGCAGGCTCCAGAATAGCGCGAGTGTCTTCGAACACATCCTTGATTGCAGCGCAGATGGCGTCAGTGTCCACCAGGATGATCTCATCCACCAGATCGCGGCACAGGCGAAAGGTTTCTTCGCCCACCTGTTTCACCGCCACGCCGTCCGCAAACAGCCCTACTTGGGCAAGCTTGATGCGACGCCCTTCCTGTAGCGAGCGGTACATAGAATCGGCATCGACTGGTTCGACCCCGATAATTTTGACTCTCGGGTGCAACCTTTTCACATATGCGGCAATGCCGGAAATAAGCCCGCCACCCCCCACTGGCACAAATATGGCGTGGATGGTTCCAGTGTGCTGACGCAGGATTTCCATGCCAATAGTACCCTGTCCCGCGATGATGTCAGGATCATCATAGGGGTGTACAAAGGTGGCATGTTCCTCAGCTGCAAGTTTCAGTGCTTGCGTATAGGCTTCATCATAGACATCGCCGTGCAGCAGCACGGTTGCGCCACGCGACTCAACCGCCTGTATCTTGATTTGCGGTGTGGTGACGGGCATCACGATAGTAGCGCGGCAATTAAGCCGCTGTGCCGCCAGCGCCACCCCTTGCGCATGGTTGCCCGCAGAAGCTGTCACTACGCCACGCTTGAGCATAGCCGGTGAAAGCTTGATCATTTTGTTGTAGGCCCCACGCAATTTGAATGAGAACACCTGCTGCATGTCCTCGCGCTTCAGCAGCAATCGGTTATGCATGCGCGCAGACAAATTGGGAACAAACTCCAAGGGGGTTTCTACCGCAACATCATAAACCTGAGCGGTGAGAATTCTTTCGAGATAATCGTTTTTCATCGGGATGCACACTTGAAGAGTCATAAGTTGAGGTGAATTTTAGCAGCCTGTTGGACTGAAGGTTGAAATTTGGTGGCAAACCGGCGAAGCGAACTGGATTTTCATAATGACTGAGCTTTAGAGATGTCCAATAAAGTTGCGGCTGGAACGTCTCTCTGCCAGCTTATGCAGACGTCAGGGTAGATATCCGCTTCGTATTTCAAGCCAACGCACCAAATTCCATTCGTCTCAAATCTCTTGCAAGAAGCTCTGGTGGATTCAACTCTGAAGTGCAACTTTTCTCACTAGTGTCCGGTTAAATTGAGACGCACCGGCAGCAACGCCAGCACTGACAAGGATTTTAAGCGATTCATGGGTGTCCACGATTTGAATTTTATATGGCACATTTGCGATCATTCCGGGTTTGACAAACCTGGAGTGCAGTATGAA
>CAMDAX010000123.1 GCA_945888885.1 Nitrosovibrio sp. Nv4
CGATACATTGTATGGCGGCGATGACTGCGACCTGCTTGTCGGTGGTTCGGGCAACGACATAATGGATGGCGGTTGCGGTTACGATGTTTTTCTGTTCAATGGCGTAACGCTGGCCACCAACGGCAGCGATACCATAAACTGTTATGATGTGTGCCAAGATACGTTGCTGTTTGATCTGCGGGCGGTGAATAATGCAATAGCTGCCAATGGTGACGTTCTGCATGCTGGCGTAGTCTCTTATGACAACTTCAAACTCAGCCCAGGGGCCGTAGCTATAGGTCCCGACGATTATTTTATCTATGATGAAAATGATGGCAAGCTGTACTTCGATAAAGATGCTGATGGCGCAGGGGAGATGGTTCTGTTGGTAACGCTGGTCGGCGCGCCATGCATTGCTGCAGAGGATATCGTGCTGGTTTAAGCAGCCTGGTTTTTGCTTGCTTGAGCACGAAAGAGTAAGCGGCAAGATAAAACATCCCACGGCGCAATCCGTGGGATGTTTTTTGTGAGCAACAAAGTATTGTGACAAGTGGCCTGGTGATACTGGTGTTTCAGAGCTTGCATGAAAAAGATAAAAATGCCTACCCTGAATAATGTTTTGGCTCATGGATTACTCAAGAAGCCTGAAGAAATCAAGGAGATTTGTCTTGTAGAAAGAGGCGTAGCGCGGCTTATAGTGAGATCATCAGCGCTCTATCTACGGCGCAAAGACTGAATATTCGCACTCCTGGCGTTAACTGCTGTTCGCACCGGGTGCTTGAAACGGCCCAGTTTTTGCTATTTATTGCTTGACTTACACGATTCTATACGTTATTTTTCGAGTACTAGCCTTAGCTTATGAGCTAGCAATACAACCAAGGAGAGCGGAATGGCGAGAATTATTGGTACGAGACGAGCAGAAGAATTGGGTGGTACTGGCGGTGACGATATCATTCGCGGCGATGGCGGTAACGACATTCTGTGTGGCGGTTGCGGCAACGACTCGTTGTATGGCGATGCGGATAACGACACGCTCTATGGCGGCGATGATGACGACATGCTTTACGGCGGTACCGGCAGCGATACACTGTATGGCGGCGATGACTGCGACCTGCTTGTCGGTGGTTCGGGCAACGACATAATGGATGGCGGTTGCGGTTACGATGATTTTCTGTTCAATGGCGTAACGCTGGCCACCAACGGCAGCGATACCATAAACTGCTTTAATGAGTGCCAAGATCAGATGTTTTTTGATCTGCGGGCGGTGAATAATGCAATAGCTAACACTGGTGACGTCCTGTCTACTGGCGAAATCTGTTCTAGCAACATCTATTTCGGAAGCTCAGCCAATGATGACGACGATTATTTCATCTATGACGAATCCACTGGCAATCTGTACTTCGATAAAGATGCTGATGATGCAGGGGTGCAGGTTCTGCTGGTAACGTTGACTGGCGGGCCATGCATTGATACAGACAATATCTACCTGGTTTAAGCAGCCTGGTTTTTGCTTGCTTGAGCACTAAAGAGTAAGCGGCAAGATAAAACATCCCATGGCGCAATCCATGGGATGTTTTTTTGTGAGCAACAAAGTATTGTGACAAGTGACCTGGTGATACGGGTGTTTCAGGGCTTGCAAAAAAAGATAAAAATGCCTACCCCGAATAATGTTTTGGCACATGGATTGCTCAAGGAGCCTGAAGAAACCAAGGAGATCCGTCTTGTAGAAATTTCTTCGGGAGGGGCGTACAGCGCGGTTTACAGCGAGCTCATCAGCGCGCTATCTACCGCCTTGCAAAGATTAAATATTCGAGTTTCTTATCATTCGAACAGCATCAGTAACAGAGTTCCAAATCTAATTTTTGGATGGTACAGAAATTTTGTAACCGCATCGCGGGACATCCCGCGGCTTCCGGCCAACTGCATATTGGTCAATATGGTTCCACTGACGGCAGTGCAGAGCGCCCCGTGGCTTGATCCCTATCTAAAGTCGCTTGCTTTTTGCCCGGTGGTGGATTACTCCGCGCTTAATTGTGAAATTATACAAGGTCTTGGCAACCAAAAGGTTTTCCGCTTCAGGTTCGGCTATACCCCATTAACGCCCTTCAAGTTTCCAGTCAAGCACAATGATTTTATTTTCTACGGAAAAGTTACGTCTCACCGCAAACCGATTTTAGAGAATCTCTTGAATAAAGCTGTCCCGTTAAAATTACTTAGAGATTGCTGGGGGCATCAGCGTGATTTACAGATCGGAATGGCAGCGGGAGTTATTAACATCGGTAAATTTGATCAAAACATCCTTGAGGTTTATCGCTTGTGGCAAAGTCTGTGTCTTGGCACCCCGGTCATATCTGAACGGGGTGTTGATACAAAATTAGTCGAGGAATGGAAAAACTATGTCTATTTTATTGACGATATAGATGACATAATCGACATAATCTCTCGTAAAATTGGCCTGCCTGATCCAATGCTTTATCAGCGTGAAACTTCGTTTGATGACGAGACTTGCCGTTTGCTAAAATGGATTAGGGAAATGTCTTTCGCAGGAGGGTGGAAACCCTCCTGATTATATTCGCCGATCAAGCAATTGCTTGTGGGAACCCTTTTTCATTCGGCGAATACACATGGCGCCCAGAGTGCACCCCTTAATCGAGCTACAACCTGAAAGGATACATCATGCCTCAACTCAGCGCCGTTACCCCCCAACGATTCGCCGGCAAAGCCTGGAAGCGCCAGTCCGGCTATACTTTCGCCGCTCAAGCCAGCATCTTGCCGATAGCGATGACGGAGCTGGCGAAGCTGGTGCCAGTATTGCCGCTGATTTTGGTGAAAACAGAGAGTGGATTCCAACTGGTAGCCATCACTGCGCTGCAACCGGGGATGAATCTGTTTGTTGCGCCCGATGGCCGCTGGCTGGGTGATTATGTGCCCGCAACTCTGCGTGATTACCCGTTTCGCCTGGTAAAACCAAAAGATCGCAAGGACAGCATTCTCTGTTTTGACGAGGACAGTGGCTTGTTGGTGGAGGCCGGGCAGGGTGAAGCTTTCTTTGATGAGGCTGGCACACCCAGCCAGGCGGTGAAGGATACTCTGGATTCTTTGTCGCAGATGGAGCGTAACCGGCTAGTGACCCAAACGGCAGTGGATGCGCTACAGGCGGCAGGGCTCATCCAGCTGTGGCCACTCAAGGTGCAACAAGGGGATGAGGTGGTTGCGCGGGAAGGACTCTACCGCATTAATGAAACAGCACTCAATGCGCTGGATGCTGCCACATTGCATGGACTGCGTAACAAAGGGGCGCTAGCTCTGGCGTATGCACAGTTGTTGTCAATGAATCAGTTGAGTGTGCTGAAAAAGCTCAGTCTGGCACAAGCACAAATGCAGGCAAAAATACAGGCAAAAGCTGCGAGTGTCGCGCAGGGATTGGCTGTGCTGCAAGGTTTTGGTCTGTCGCAAGACGATGGCACGCTCAGGCTTTCTTGAGCGGGCAGTTGCTGTCGAACGGATAGGCGAGGAAAGATTCAAGCGGAGTACGGTGAATGCACGTGGTGTATAGAGTGCACTCCTACGGAGTATTCTGCCAATAGCGGCGGTACAACGCACGCCAAGTTTCGACCGTGACGCGGTTGTCGGCAAAACGCAGTAACACTGCGCCATCGGTATCGCTGCGCAGCAGCCTGCTCCCCTGCGCGCGATAGCGTTCTACCACCTCTTTCGTGGGGTGGCCAAAGTGGCTGCGATAGCCGACAGTAAAAATGGTCAGTGCGGGGTTAACCTGCCGCACAAACTCCTCGGTGGAAGAAGTCTTGCTGCCATGATGCGGCGCTACCAGCACGGTTGAAGAGAGTGCATTGCCGACCCGGGCAAGCAGTTCACGTTCGGTTTTCTTTTCAATATCGGCAGGTAGCAGCACGCTGCCGTGGGCTGTGGTTATTTTCAATACACAGCTTAAGGCATTGGTCTTGAGCTTGGGGTTGTCATAGCTTTGCTCCAGCGGATGCAGCATGTCGAAGCGTACCCCATCCCAATCCCACGATTCTCCTGCGCGGCACGCACGCTTGCTGGCGGTAGCCCGCAGTAGCGGGTGATCGGTACTCAGGGACGACACCAGCCATTTCACCGGCACCGCATCCAACACTGACAGCGCGCCACCGCTGTGATCCGAGTCGGCATGGGATATGATCATGGCATCAATCTGTCTGATGCTCTCTCCACGTAAAAAAGGGACAATGATGCGGTTGCCGCTATCGGCATCGGAGTTGAAACCAGGCCCGGTATCGTAGAGCAGTGTATTATTTTCGGTGCGCGCCACCACTGCCAACCCCTGGCCCACATCCAGCACGGTGAGCCACAATTCTCCGGCAGCTGGTTTTGGCGGCAACAGCAGAAACATCGGCAACAGCGCCACCGCTCCCAGCCAGCGGGCGGGGAAGCCTGCGGTGAATCCCAATCCCCCGCCCCCTGGTAGCAGCATCCAGATGATACCTGCCATTCCTGCCACCACTGTCCACAAAGGCGGTGCGTGCTGACTCCAGACTGCTTGTGGCACGTCACTCAGCCAGCGCAATATGTCCATGCAGACACTTAAAGCCATGTGAGCGGGCAGTAGCATGAAATCAAGCGGCGGCAACGCCGCCAGCAGCGTTAGCGGAACGATTACCAGGCTCACCAGCGGGATAGCGATTGCATTGGCAATAGGTGAGACCAGTGATACCTGCTGGAACATTGCCAATAAAAGCGGGATCAGACCAAGAGTTATCGCCCATTGCACCCGTGCCCAACCAGTTAACCAGTGTGTTTTGCCGATGCGCCCGACTGTCACTAGCATGATGATTGCAATCGCACCAAAAGATAGCCAGAAACCGGGGGAAAGTACCGCCCAGGGATCGATCACCACCACCGCCAGCAAGGCCCAAGTCAGTACCGCTGTTGCGGAAGTAAGGCGTCCCAGCCACAGGGCAATGGCTACCACCGCGAGCATATAAACGGTGCGCTGCGCTGGCACCTCGAAACCGGCAAGCAATGCATAGCCTAGTGCCGCCGCCAGTCCGGCAATGGCTGCAGCTTTGCGTGCAGGTAACCACAGCGCCAAGCGGTGGCTCCAGCACCACAACCAATATGCCAGGGCGAATACCAGACTCGACACCATGGTCACATGCAGCCCAGAGATACTCATGAGATGATTGACGCCAGTGCGCGTGAACACTTGCCACTGCTCACGTGGAATCGCGCGTTGTTCGCCTACCGCCAACGCGACCAGAACGCCGGCATATGCGTAACCAGGTAATGTCTGAATAAATCGTTCACGAATCTCTTGACGCAAGCGCTCAATCCGGTAAGCAGGCCGGTCAACCATTTCATCCAGGCGCAAATTATCGTTGGATTTCCTTACGTAGCCGGTAGCGCGGATGTTACGCTCCAGCGCCGACTTCTCGGCATCGAAACCGTGAGGGTTGCTGCTGCCATGCGGTCGCTTGAGCCGTGTTGTGACCTGCCAGCGCTCACCCGCATTGATCTGGGGTAGCATGGCAACGCTGGCATACTCTTCACGCTCCTTATACCAGGCAAGTGAAATACGCGCAGGAACAACGGCGCCTTCAGTTAGCACTTGCTCCACGTCGAAAGCGAAACGCATACGGAGTTCGTTGGCTTGCGGTAGCTCCGCCACTACCCCGACGAGCTGAATGTCGCGCCCCTCCCATTCATAAGGAAGTGCATCAGCCA
>CAMDAX010000124.1 GCA_945888885.1 Nitrosovibrio sp. Nv4
AGGAACGCACCGGTGCGGAACGGGCAAACGGGCGACTGAAGGATGATTTTGGTGGCAGGCATATCCGTGTCAAGGGAAATGCAAAGGTAATGTCGCACCTGATGTTTGGAGTGCTGGCGCTGACGGCAGATCAACTTCTCAGATTGCTCAACGCGAACGGTTTCATGCTCTATTCGTACCGGATCAATATATGCTGCGTCTATTTTTCGGGAAAACTTTATTAGCGTAGCATATCGTTTACTTGTATCAAGTCGTCTTCATCCAACTCGCCCGCTTCTGCTTCCAGTCTCAGTTTTGACATGAGGAGATTGTAATGTGCCCGGGCAAGATCGCGCCGCGCAGAAAAAAACGACTGCTGGGCGTTCAGCACGTCCACTTCAGTTCTGACACCCACTTTCTGCCCAAGTATGGTTGAATCCAGTTGGCTCTGGCTGGATACCACAGCTTGTTTCAACGCCTTCACCTGGGCAATGCCGCTGCTGACGTTGAGGTATTGTTGGCTGACTTGCATTGCGCTGTTGCGTCGGGCGTTGTTCAGGTTCTGCAGTACCCTTTCCTGGTTGGCCAGCGCTTCGCGTACCCGCGACTGCACTGCGCCACCCTGGAATACGGGAACAGTGAGCTGGAGGCCTATTTCTTTCGTAGTGATATTAAATCCCGTGCCAACAATCGCGGCACCGACACCTTTCTGATCGCTGTACAAGGCGACCAGGTCGAGGGTCGGATAATGCCCGGCCTTGGCCCGCTCTATATCCTGTGTCGAGATATCATAGGCCGCCTGCTGAATTTTCAGCGGCAGGTTATTCTGTTCGGCGACATCGATCCACTCATCCATGTTGGCATATCTCAGCGTGAGTAGATCAGAAGCGTTTTCGTTCGCGCGTGCAAGGTTATCGGGAAAGCGACCGATGATCTGCTGCAGAGTACGTTTACGGATCTCCAGCTCGTTGCGGGCGGCGATTTCCTGCGAAGCGGTCAGATCGGAGCGGGCCTGGGCTTCGTAGGTGTCAACGATGGTGGCGGTGCCGACCTCGAAGTTGCGCTTGGCTTGAGCCAGTTGCTGGCCGATGGCTTTTTTCTGCGCTTCCGCCACCTCCACATTTACCTGGGCAGTCAACACATCGAAATATGCCTGCGCCACACGCAGGATCAGATCCTGCGATGCCAGGACGAGTTGCGAATTTGCCTGCAGTACCTGGAGTTTCGCTTGTTGGTAGATCGCAAAATTTTCCTTGCGGTAAATCGGCTGGATTGCGGTAAGCGTCAAGGCCTGGGCATCGATCGCTCTTTCAGGATTTGAGCCCGCTTGTATCAGTTGCTTGCGTTGATTTCCTGTAAACGTGATGTTGGGGAGAAATCCGGCTCTGCCCTGCGGCAGCTTTTCCTGAGCCGCCTGATATGCGGCACGGGCGGCGCTGTACGATGCATCCTGTTCCAGAGCTTCGCGATACATTTCCATTAGATCAGCGGCGTGCAGCGGTGCAGGCAAAACCGCTCCGGCAATTAGCAGTGCATAAATATATTGCGGAATTTTCAATTTGATTCCAGATTGCCTTGTTCTATCGGGAGATAAACGAAACCATCATTCACTCAAGGCCAGCTCAAGCGACTGGTTGTCAGCCAAGCTCCCACTTTATGTATAAGTCGATACGCTTCAGAAAACAAATCGCTCTGGCTGCTGCGCGTTTTTGAGCGGAGGAATGCAGGTCTCGAACAGGTTGACCCTGTTGCATGCACCGGTTTTTTCCCCATGCGCCATGCAGGTGACAAGCACTGCTTCCATCACTGGCGCATCGCCTACCACTGCGAACATGCGCCCGCCAGTCTTGAGGCTGTCCTGAAATGCTTGCGGTAAGACCGGGGTGGAGCCGGTCAGCACGATCACATCATAGGGCCCGTGGTCGGGCCAACCGTAGGCGGCATCGCCTTGTTCCAGCGTTACGTTGGTGATGTCGTGAGCCTGCAGATTCTTTTCTGCCATGGCTTTTAGTTCCGGCACGATTTCAACGCTGTAAACGTGTTTCCCTTGTTTGGCCAGCAATGCAGTCAGGTAACCACTGCCACTGCCGACTTCCAGTATCGTGTCGGTTTTCTTTATCTGCAGTTCCTGCAGGATGCGCGCCTCCATTTTGGGAGCGAGCATCACCTCGCCATATCCCAACGTGATTTCCATGTCCACAAATGCCAGAGAGCGATAGATTGTGGGGACAAATTCTTCGCGCCGCAGCTCAAACAGCAGGTTGAGAACCGCTGGGTCCAGCACAGCCCATGTACGGATTTGCTGCTCTATCATGTTGTAGCGAGTTTGTTCGAGATCCATTTCCAGTTCCATATCTGTTTTATGTGTACTTCTAAAAATCCAGATTTCGTCACAATACTTGGGAAATGCCGATTTACTCAGTCCGTTCTTGCCTTGTCTTGTTTAGAACTTTGAATTTTTAGAGGCGTCCTTTTGGTTATAATCTTGCAATTATTTCACATTTCCATTAGCTTTACAGCATCAGCTAGGGGTCCGCTTCCGGAATTGTCCGGGAGATCGGTGAGACAGTCCCTTAATACCTGACACGGGTAATGCCGCCGTAGGGAAGCTGGGACTAGTTATCCCGCTTCTTTTATGGCACCTCAAGGAGCGTATAAATGAATGTAACAGTTTTAAATTCCGCACAGATTTCCATTCCGTTTTCAAGCCAGACTGCGCAGGTCGATGCGGCGGCAGTCAAGCCACTACCCAATTCCCGCAAAGTCTACGTGCAAGGCTCGCGCCCCGACATTCAGGTGCCGATGCGTCAGATCAGCCAAGCCGATACGCCCACCAGCATGGGTAAGGAGAAAAACCCACCGCTTTATGTTTATGACACTTCTGGCCCCTACACCGATCCTGCAGCGAAAATAGATATCCGCTCCGGCTTGCCAGCGTTGCGCGAGCACTGGATAGATCAGCGCGGCGACACAGAAATTCTTTCTGCTCCCGCATCTGCTTATGGCAGGGAGCGCCTGGCTGATGCCGCGCTCACAGAAATGCGTTTCAATTTACAACGCCAGCCACGTTGTGGCAGGGCAGGGGCGAATGTGACACAAATGCACTACGCCCGCCAAGGTATCATTACGCCGGAAATGGAGTACATCGCGATCCGGGAGAATCAGCGCTGCGAAGAACTCAGTGCGGAATTTAATGCACGGCATCGCGATTTGCTGACCCGCCAGCATCCCGGGCATGATTTTGGTGCCTCGCTGCCCAAACAGATTACCCCGGAGTTTGTGCGCGACGAAGTGGCACGGGGCCGCGCCATTATTCCTCTCAATATCAATCACCCCGAGTCCGAGCCCATGATCATCGGGCGCAATTTCCTGGTGAAAATCAACGCTAACATCGGTAATTCTGCGCTGGGTTCCAGCATCCAGGAAGAAGTCGAGAAAATGACTTGGGCCATTCGTTGGGGCGGCGACACGGTGATGGATCTTTCCACCGGCAAGAATATTCATGAAACGCGTGAGTGGATTATCCGTAACAGCCCCGTTCCCATCGGCACCGTGCCGATTTATCAGGCGCTGGAGAAGGTGAACGGCAAAGCGGAAGAGCTTACCTGGGAAATTTTCCGCGACACTCTGATCGAACAGGCCGAGCAGGGAGTGGATTATTTTACTATCCATGCCGGCGTGCGCCTCGCTTATGTGCCGATGACGGCCAAACGCCTGACTGGCATTGTCTCGCGCGGCGGCTCGATCATGGCCAAGTGGTGCCTGGCGCATCACCGTGAGAGTTTCCTCTATACTCGTTTTGAGGAAATCTGCGAAATCATGAAAGCTTATGATGTCAGTTTTTCATTGGGCGACGGTCTGCGTCCCGGCTCGATTTATGACGCCAACGATGAAGCCCAGTTTGCGGAACTGCAAACCCTCGGCGAATTAACCCATGTGGCATGGAAGCACGATGTGCAGGTGATGATCGAAGGCCCCGGCCATGTGCCCATGCATCTGATCAAGGAGAACATGGACCTGCAATTGAAATATTGCGCTGAAGCGCCTTTCTATACGCTAGGCCCGCTGACTACCGACATTGCACCTGGCTATGACCATATTACTTCCGCCATTGGCGCAGCCATGATCGGCTGGTACGGCACGGCGATGCTGTGCTATGTCACTCCCAAGGAACATCTCGGCCTGCCTGACAAGGATGATGTGAAAGACGGCATTATTACTTACAAAATTGCCGCTCATGCCGCCGATCTGGCAAAGGGTCACCCGGGCGCACAAATCCGCGACAATGCGCTTTCCAAGGCGCGTTTCGAGTTTCGCTGGGACGACCAGTTCAACCTCAGTCTCGATCCTGACAAGGCCAAACAATTCCACGATGAAACTCTGCCGCAGGAAGGCGCCAAACTGGCGCATTTCTGTTCCATGTGCGGGCCACATTTCTGTTCGATGAAAATTACCCAGGATGTACGGGATTACGCCGCCAGTCAGGGTGTCGGTGAGGCCGAGGTGCTGGAAAAGGGGATGGAAGAAAAAGCTGCAGAATTCGTAAAGCAGGGGACGGAGATTTACAGCAAGGCTTGATTGCTCGCCGTCGCTTTTCTTTCACGTGCCAGACGTGCCTCTCTTGCCTGGAAATGTGCCCAGGCGATCGAAAGCAGGGTCGCATCGCTGCCGGCTGCGATGGCACGCAGGCGCATGTCGTTAATAATGTGATTGCTTTCGGTTTTACCGCCGGACTCCAAGTCCCGCAGCATCGAAGCAGTCAAGACCGAGGTTTTATCCGTCAACATTTTTTTGCTGTGGTCTATGACGCTGGGGCGCAGCGGGTAACCGGCATGCTTCGCCGCAGCTTCGCATTCTGCCAGCAGGCGTAGCATCAGCGTTTCACCATCAGCAGCAGCCATGATGTCACCCACTGCAGCGCGCATCAGGCAGGTCATGGCGGCAAAGGCGGCGAGGAACGTATATTTTTCCCAGATTGCCTGCAACACGGTTTCAGAATACTGCACTCGAACCGGAGTTTGTTTGAACGCCGTCTGTAACTGGTCAAGCACCACTCCAGCATGTGCGGCGTTGCCTACGCGCATACCGAAAGTGATGCCATGCAAATCGCTTAGCAGTTTCACCACCCCCGCATCCGTAAGGGTGCCGTTCAGATGACAACAGCCGCCCAGTATGCGGTGCACACCGAATTCCGCATCGAGCCGGTCAAAATGAGCGAGACCGTTGAGAATCGGCAGAATCAGCGTATCGGGCCCGATCGCGGGATAGACCGAGAGTATCGCCGACTCGAGGTCATAGGCTTTGCACGCAAGCAGCACCAGGTCATATTCCCACTTCAATTCGGTGTGCTGCACAGTACGCACCGGCAGCGTGAAGCTGTCCTGCGGACTCTCGATCATCAACCCGGTTTTTTTAAGTATTTCCGCACGCTTGGGACGGACGAGAAAAGTCACTTCAATGTTCGTGTGACCTCTCTGTGCGGCCTGCGCAAGCCGTCCACCGAAATAACCACCAGTGGCACCAGCACCAACAACAAGAACTTTAAGGAAACACCGATTAAATGAGTTTTTAGCCATGGATGCAAGTTTGAATGAGCTCTCAGATTTAATTTATGCGAGCAAGCCATTTGTTCTTAATCAACCGTGCCGCTTGGCTCGGTTTTTTTCCTTTCCATCTATTTTCGGGGGC
>CAMDAX010000125.1 GCA_945888885.1 Nitrosovibrio sp. Nv4
AGCGATCAAGGTAGGTAAAAATTTCATTTCTCTCTCCTTATTGAATCTTGGTTGTTCCATCCTTTCTGCTGCAGAGGTGGGCAGGCAGGGGCTGAATTTCTTGTCTTGTGCTCAGAGCACCTGCGCCTCTTGTTCATCTAAACGGCGAAATCATGTCAGGAAAGACCATTATCACAGCCAGGACCAACAACTGCAGAAAAATAAACGGAATCACGCCGCGATAAATATCCGTTGTGCTGACAGTAGATGGTGCCACTCCACGTAGATAGAATAGCGCAAAGCCAAACGGAGGCGTAAGAAAGGAGGTTTGCAGATTGAGCGCAATCAGTATGCCAAACCATACCGGATCTATGCCAAGCGTGACGAGTATCGGCGCAATCATGGGGACAAAAATATAGGCGATTTCAACAAAATCGATAAAAAAGCCAAGCAAGAATATCGCCAGCATGGAAAGGACAATGAAGCCCCACTTCCCCCCCGGTAGGTTCTGCATCAACTGCTCCACCGCCTCATCGCCGCCGGTGTAGGTGAACACCATTGAGAAAAAAGTTGCTCCCGCAAGAATGGTGAATACCATAGCGGTGATTTTGGTAGTTTCCATTGCCACCTGATGCAGCATGGGAAATTTAAAATTTCCGCTAATCAGCGCCAGCATGACAGCCCCCACTGCCCCCATTGCGGCAGATTCGGTCGGTGTGGCGATACCGGCAAATACCGTTCCGAGTACAATCATTACCAGAGCGAGCGCGGGTACGATAGCCTTGAATGCCGTCCAATATTGCGCTGCAAGCGGCGCATCATTAACAGGCATAGCAGGCGCGACATCTTTTCTGGTAAATGCCAATATGAGAATGTAAATAATATAAAATGCTACCAGCAGCAACCCTGGAAGCAGCGCCGCCCGATATAAATCACCTACCGGTTGTTGCAGTACATCACCCAGGATGATGAGGATAATGGAAGGTGGAATAATTTGTCCAAGTGTGCCTGAGGCGCAGATCACACCGCTTGCTAGTCGTTTGTCGTAATTGTATTTCAGCATTACCGGCAACGCGATCAACCCCATCGTCACGACTGATGCACCGACCACGCCGGTGGATGCGGCCAGTACCATGCCCACCAACACGGTAGATGCGGCCAGTCCACCGCGCACGCGGCCAAACAGAGAGCCCATGGACTCCAGCATTCTTTCCGCGATCCCCGATCTTTCCAGTATCAGCCCCATGAAAATGAACAGTGGCACAGCCATCAGGGTGACATTAGTCATGATCGAATGCATTCGTTCTGCCACTAACTGGAACAATTGCAGACTTTCCGCATAGAGTCCGAAGATCAGCGCCACGCCGCCGAAAGTGAATGCCACCGGGAAACCCAGTGCCAGCATCACCAGGCAGACAACAAACATGGCAAGGCCGATCACACTTTTTCCCGTTTGGTATAAGTCTCGCAGTCGGATTTGACATCAGCATCTCCGCTCAGCAGGCGCGCATTGCGCGAAATCACCGCCAAGGATTGCACCAGCACCAGTAGATAGCCGAAGGGAAGCAGTGCTTTGAAGGCGAAGCGATAAGGTAGTCCGCCTGGATCGGCAGACACTTCCTGTATCTGGTAGGAATAGCTAACGAAATCGTAGGAGCTGTACAGAATCAGGGTGCACATGGGGATGACAAACAGCAGTGTGCCGAGAATGTCCACCACGGCTTTCATGCGTGGGCTCATGCGACCATAAAATACATCCACCCGCACGTTGGCATTTTCGCGCATAGTGTAGGCCGCGCCCAGCAAAAACAAGGCGGCGAACAGGTGCCACTCCAGTTCCTGCATGGCGATGGAACCCGATGCAAAAACATAGCGTGCGATCACGTCGATGAACACCACGCTGATCATGGCTACGCATAGCCAACCGGCAAGCCAGCCGAATGCCCCTGAGAGCCGGTTGATGGCTTGCTCAAATTTACGCAGGAAGTTCATCTGGAGATTTTTTAGCTATGGAGAAAAACTGAACGATGCAATAGTGGTTCACGAGAAATCGGTACGCATCACCTCATGCTCTGAAGATATACAAGTGGGGCACCTGCATAGCTTTAACCCGGATCATCCGGGTCTAACCACCCGCAATTGTCATCCGATCTATCAATAGAGACCCACATTGTTTGGAACCTTGCACCAGCGTATCACTACCCACCGCAGAGATACCAAGCAGCATGTCCTTCAGGTTGCCAGCGATGGTGATTTCCTCAACCGCATGGCGGATTTCTCCGCCTTCCACCCAGTAGCCCGCTGCACCCCGGGAATAATCTCCCGTGACGGAATTCACGCCATGACCGAGCAATTCAGTCACTAACAGTCCCTTGCCCATTTTTTTCAGCAGCGCGGAAAATTCCAGCGGCGCACCGTTTTCCAGAATTAAGTTGTGGTTACCGCCAGCGTTTCCAGTAGTGCGCAACCCAAGCTTGCGTGCAGAATAACTACCGAGAAAATAACCCTGTACCACACCATTCTCAACCACTTTGCGCTCGACTGTGGCGACACCTTCATCGTCGAATACCCCGCTGGCCAAGCCTTTTTTCAGATGAGGCAACTCGCGAATTTGAATATCCGGTGCAAATACCTGCCTGCCGATGCTATCCAGTAAAAACGAGGATTTCCGGTAAAGGCTGCCGCCACTTATGGCGCCCACAAAATGCCCTATCAGACTAGAGGCAATGGGCGCTTCGAACAGCACCGGCAGTTCACAGGTAGCGATTTTTTTTGCACCCAGTCGCGCCACGCTACGCAGCCCCGCTTTTCTACCTATGTTGTCGGCATGTTCCAGATCGGTGGCATCACGCGCTACGCTGTACCAGTAGTCGCGCTGCATGGTGTCATTCTGGCCCGCGATCACCGCACAGCTGATACTGTGACGGGAAGTAGGATAACCCCCCATGAAACCGAGACTATTGGCGTAAACAAACTGTGATTCACTTAGCGAAATACCGGCTCCTTCAGAGTTGGTAATGCGCTTGTCGACTGCAAACGCTGCGGCCTCACAAGTCTGAGCAAGCTGTATTGCTTGCTCTACCGGTAAGTCCCACGGGAAATACAAGTCGAGATCGGGAAATTCGCGCGCTAGCAAATCGGCATCGGCCAGTCCCGCACAGTCGTCTGTAGCGGTATATTTTGCAATGGACAAGGCTGCGGCCACGGTATCGCGTACCGCTTGTGGTGAGAAGTCGGAAGTGCTGGCATTGCCACGTTTCTGGCCGATATAGACCGTCACCGACAGACCTTTGTCACGGTTGTATTCAATAGTTTCCACCTCGCCCCGGCGCACTGTGACATTTTGACCGAAACCGTCCGATACATCAGTCTCACAGGCACTGGCGCCAGCTTCTCTGGCGTAATCCAGAATGTCGCGGGCAATCTGCTGGAGCGTTGCATGGGAATAGGAAAAGCGTGTAGAGGAAAGGGCGATATTGTTCATGGGGTAGGCTTCATGGAAATTGCATTGCACCAAAAACCCTTGAATCTTGTTTCCTGAATCCGGGAAGCAGATGGAAGGGTAAGATTAGTCAGTTCAAATGGGGTTATGAGTAAAATGGCGCTATGATAGCAGCTTCTTAACACTGCATTGAACAGGCTACCGTGCAAAATGACTTGAAAGACAATTCCGAAGAGGATGTCATCCCCAGCAAGACCCGCCGTAAGCAGGAAATGCACGCACTGCAGGATATCGGCGAACAATTGGTGGAACTGAATTCCAAACAACTAGCCGAGCTTGGTTTGCCGGAAATGCTGCTGGACGCCGTCATTGAAGCCAAGCGACTGCATAAGCATGAAGCCCGGCGGCGGCAGATGCAATTTATTGGCAGGTTGATGCGGGAAGTGGACGTGACGTTGATCCAGAAAAAGTTTGCCTCATGGGGTGGAGTAACCGTGCAACATGCCGCATGGCTACACTTGCTGGAACGTTGGCGTGATCGCTTGCTGGCAGATGAACAGGCTTTTGCCGAACTCGGGCGAGAGTATCCTGCTGCTGATTTGCAACGCCTGCGTACACTTACGCGCAATGCCCATAAAGAAAAGCTTGCTAACAAACCACCCAAAAGTTTTCGTGCGATGTTTCACGAATTGCAGGCGATCATTCCGGAGGCTTCCGAGCAGGCGGGTGCAGTGATTGAACGAGCTTGAGCGCGGCATATAATCCCTGCAGTCTCAATCTGATGTGGTCACACCGCAATTCCTCTCCTGCTAGGAAAGCTTGGCGCCAGTACCGACCAGTTCAGTTGAGATAATCTTGTAAGTAAATTCTGCCGGTTCCAGGCTGTCCTGCTGATGACTGCCAATCTCCGCATGAGGATACATGAAAAAAGGCAGTGTGCCTGCAATGCTGTCACGCGCCAGCATGATGTCTGTGGCGTGATTAAATGCCACCCAGTTCATCTCCCAGGAACCAAATAGCTTTTCTTTCAGTGCAATCACTTTAAGATGATCGCGCGGCAATCCTTCCTCCAGCGCCAACTGATGCACGTCGGCGGGGTCTACCGGTACCCAGCCCAGGCCAGCAAGATAAAATTCCGCACGGCAATGTTGCTCTTTGCTGATATCACCGAACTTGCCCAGATTTTTGTATATTGTCGATTCATCTATGCGAATGCCGTAATGACTCCGTGCCGGAATGCCTGCAGCACGGGCTAGCCCTACGAACAGTGCGTTGAGGTCGGCACATTTTCCGCCCAAGTTGTTACTTTCCAGCATGGATTTCATGTCACCGCGTCCGCAGCCGCAGGTTGCCTGGTCACGATAGGAATTATCTATCACCCAGTTATAAATAGCCCGAGCTGCTTTCAGGGGCGAGTCGGTGTTGACATCTTTGGTGATGGATAAAGCGGTTTTGCGTACAATACCGTCCAGCGGCATGTGCTTGGTTGGCTGCAGGAAGCCCTTTATATCTGAGGGAATGGCTGACCTGCCACGCTCGGAATAATTCTCCAGATTGACAGTTCGATCAGCTGTCTTGATTACGCTGCTTACTGTCACCCTGCGGGAGCCGTCGCCACGCCACTCCGCATAAAACATCGGCGAAGCTGTTCCGGCAATGGTGTCAAATCTGGCTATTTCCGCGTTGCCGCTCCATACGCTGCCTTGAGAAAATTGATAGGGGGTATCGTTGGTATCTGGCAATGGTAGCCATAAACGTGCCCTTTTTCCTTCGCCAGGAAGATCCACCCTGTATGTCAACCGGTAACTTCTCCAGCGCGACGGACTGGCTTGCTGGCTGAACACCGGCAGTGTGATGGCCGGAAATAATGCAGCACTGCCTCCGACTAGTTTGATAAAATCCCTGCGCTTCATGATCTACGTGTCTGGCCTGATAGCGAAATAAGTAAATCTAATCCTGCCCCCTGGTTAAGTCAATCCTCGCGCCCACGCATAACTATGACTACTGTTCCCGCTGACCTCTTATCCACCATCGAACTCGAGAGCGGAACTCACCCAACTCATACCATCCTGTGGATGCACGGTCTCGGTGCGGATGGCAACGATTTTGTGCCAATCGTAGATGAGCTTGAGCTGCCGCCAGATACTCGCATTCGTTTTGTATTTCC
>CAMDAX010000126.1 GCA_945888885.1 Nitrosovibrio sp. Nv4
ACAAAGCGAGCCATGTGACGCGCCATTCGAACATCCTTCACCGCAGCGGAAAACATCAGTTTCTCTATAGTATTTAACGAAAGGCGATTTGCGAAGTCATTGATCAGAAATCTGTGTCCAGCAAACATCCACATATGTTGGCGCTGATAACGACGCAAGGCAACATCCAGCCCACTGCCCTGCTTCACAACGGCGTCAATATTGTCGGACAGCAGCTCGGCTGATTGAAGCGCCCAGCCACATCCTGTTCCCCACAAATAGTCGATACTCATGGCTGAGTCACCCACCAGTGCCATACCTCGAACCACCGGTGGCCGCCACAAATTAGGGTACTCTTTCACGGTCAGCACTTGATCAACCAGTTCGGCATTTTGCAACTGCGGCGCATCCGGCAAGCCGCGCAGATGCTCGATCAACGCTTCCAGGGCTCTGCCACGACAAGCATCAAGATTTTCTTTCGGACTTATCCACGCAACAACCGTGACATCGTCATCGTTGGGAAAAATATAAGCTGCCTCAGAACCCGTCAACCACATCTGCGAAGTATTACCCCGACGCAGATCGACATGACGCATGGGAGCGAAAATGGCAAAACGCCGATTCGGTGCGCTCTTGGCCTTCACGCCTGCCAGCGTTGCAAGCGGCGAGTTGCGCCCGTCAGCGGCAACCACCAGACGCGACCGCAGCGTGATCTGCCTGTCGCCCGACGCTAGCTTGATACCTGTAATTCTACCCCCCTGTTCCACCAAGTTCTTTGTTGACCAACCGCTCATCATGGTGACACCTTGAGTTGCTGATGCCGTATCGCGCATGATAGGGTCAAGCCGAGAACGGCGGATATTGTAGCCGTGCAGGGGTCTCCCGTCCTGATCGACTCCCAGATGATGGCCCACCCACCCGTAAGGTGTGTGAATTTCAATACTATTGCGTACTCCGCCCGCCTCCTCTATGAGCCGATCCACACCCAGTCGTCGCAGCACTGGCACTGCCGAGGCTTGAATGAAGTGTGTACACAGGTGCTTGTAGTTGTCATCCTGTACATGATGCTCAATCAGCGCCACCTTGAGACCCTTACGGCCCAGCAACGTTGCTGCAGTGCATCCCGCCAGACTTCCACCTACCACCACGACATCAAATTCTTGCGTAGACATCAATACCCCTGAGTTACTCTGCTTGCATCAAAGTTATGGGAATAACGCGTATCACGCAATGGAAATATAAAGAATAAATCGGCGCCTCCTTATTCCAGTTCCAGATAGAAGCACTAACAATCGAACTTGGTCGTGGTTAAGTAATGACTTCGCACGGGGTTAACACGCTTAGTCAATACTCAGTTGTTCCATCAGAACTTTCGAACTACATATACCTTTCGATGGGCTAAAAGCGGACGGTTGGTGAAGCGATGTCTCTATCTGGAATTAGACCGCCGAGAGCAGAGTTCTGCCCATGTCATTGCACCATGCCTTCATCGCAGTTTTTGTAATTGCGCTGCTTACAATCTCTTGCCATTCCTTGCGCTTCAGCAATTTGAGAAGGTGTCATCTTTCTGGCTGCCTCATCCCGATTCCCTTGTGCCTCACTAACCCCCTTCGCTGCCGCCAGACTAAACCACATGTAGGCATGAACATAGTCCTGAGCTACGCCGCGACCTTCAGCGTAGAGTAAGCCCAGATTATTTTGTGCGTCTGCATACCCCTGCGCCGCCGCTAGCAAATACCATTTCATGGCTTCCTGATGGTCTTGGGATATGCCATGGCCATTGGCATACAGTACCCCCAGATTGAATTGGGCACGCATATTTCCCTGCGCTGCTGCCAACAGATACCATTTTGCAGCTTCCTGATAGTCTTTCGGTACACCTTGCCCATTGGAGTACATTACACCAAGGCTATATTGTGCGCGCGCATACTTCTTTGCCGCAGCAAGATGAAGCCATTGCGCGACAGCCGGATAATTTCGGCTTGCGCCTTGGCCATTGGCATACATCACACCCAGGTTATATTGCGCCAGCGTATTCCCCTGTATTGCAGCCAGGCGAAACCATTTTAAGGCTTCATAATAGTCTTGGGGCACACCTTGACCGTTGGCATAGATTACCCCCAGGTTATATTGCGCACGCACATCTCCCCGCGTCGCAATCAGTCGACGCCACATCACGGCTTCCTGATCATCCTGGGTTATACCCGGACTGGCAACAGATGCATTTACTTTTGCCTGTACCACACCACCGCACAATGCCAGCACAGAAAATAAACAGACAAGTAGTTGCTTCATAGGGAGTGAAAAAACAATGATGCTGTTTGCTGGGACAGAATGTTGCTGCATGAGTACGGCCCTGCCGGTTTCGACCCAGGCTACATGGTACAGCGAGTACAGGCTTGGGTAGTAGAACTCATCTGACGCTTCCCGGTCAAGCACGGAGTACGGCTTCCAAGGAATGGTAGCGACCATGGGTGAACGGTAGAAGTCGATGGCGGATGATGCCATCCGTTTTGCTGATATTGCAGCGGTCGCCCAAGTTTGACGGTTATTTTTTGAGTTTCTTCGGGCGCATGATCTATTTCTTCGGCTCCCAATTTTTTGCGCGACCAAGCGCTTCGTTCCAGCGCCCGCGGAGTTCGGCCACACGAGCGCGCGGCATCATTGGTTCGAAGACTTTCTCGACTTGCCAGTGTGTCGCGATTGAGTCAGTGTTTTGCCAAAAACCGACAGCGAGTCCCGCAAGATAAGCGGCACCCAGCGCAGTCGTCTCGACTACGACAGGGCGCACCACTGGCACACCGAGCAGGTCAGCCTGGAATTGCAGCATCGGTTCGCTGCGCGATGCGCCCCCATCAACACGTAACTCTTCAAGATGCTTGCCGGTATCTGCGTACATCGCATCGATCAGATCCGCGCACTGGAAGGCCACGCCCTCCAGTGCGGCACGTGCGATATGTGCGGCACTGGTGTCACGCGTGAGGCCGATTATCATCCCACGCGCGTAAGCATCCCAATGTGGCGCGCCGAGCCCGGTGAAAGCCGGTACCAAAATTACACCACCGCTATCTGGTACCGATGCTGCCAGCATATCCACCTCTTGCGCGGAGCGCACCAGATGCAATCCGTCACGCAACCACTGAACGATCGCACCACCGATAAAAACGCTACCTTCCAACGCAAATTCCTGCTTCTTGCCGATTTTCCACGCCACTGTGGTGAGCAGGCGCTGCTTTGACGTGACCGGCTTGGTGCCGATATTCTGTAGCAGAAAACAACCTGTGCCGTAAGTATTTTTCGCCAAACCGGGCTGCACACACATTTGCCCAAACAGAGCTGCCTGCTGATCACCTGCAGCGCCAGCTACAACCACAGATGTGAGACCGGGCACAGCGCTAATTTCGCCATACACTTCACTTGAGGAGCGCACCGTCGGCAGCATGTTCTGCGGGATAGAAAAAAGCTCGAGTAACTCCTTGTCCCACGCGCCGGTATGAAGGTTGAACAGCATGGTTCGCGATGCGTTGCTCGGGTCGGTGACATGCACTTTGCCACCGGTCAATTTCCAGATAAGCCATGTTTCCACCGTGCCGCAGATGAGCCTGCCTGCTTCCGCTTGAGCACGCGCACCGGGAACATGATCGAGTATCCAGGCAATCTTGGTCGCGGAAAAGTATGGGTCGAGGATCAGCCCGGTGAGCTTCTGAATCGCTCCCTCGTGGCCTGCCTTGCGCAACTGGTCGCACACCCCTGCAGTGCGACGATCCTGCCAGACGATGGCGTTGTACACCGCGTTGCCGGTATCGCGATCCCAGACGATGCTGGTCTCGCGTTGATTGGCGATACCGACTCCGGCGATGTCGCACGGCCGAATCCGCGCGCGCTCAAGCGCTGTCACGGCTACCGCTATTTGCTTCTGCCAGATCTCCTGCGGGTCATGTTCGACCCAGCCTGGCTGAGGAAATATCTGGCGTATTTCCTGTTGCGCGACGGCATGGATCTGGCCAGCGTGATCGAAGATAATGGCGCGCACGCTGGTCGTGCCGGCATCGAGAGCAAGGATGTAGGGCATATGCTTAAGGCTGTGGCCAGATTCAGTCACGCTACGAGCAGCATTCCGTCAGAGTAACAAAAGGTGGTTTATTATGCCGCTAAATGACTTGATCAATCCCGTCTTTTTAAGCCATCTCTGAAAGTCTGGGTTTTGTCACAACGCTGCGACACTAGCCAAGAAACTGCTGTTCAACCCAGGATCCTCTTCGGAAGCACTGTTGCATTCCATGCTCTCCGATCTGGAGTTTCGTATTCTCAGTCTTATCGTCGCCGGAATAACATCCAATCGATCCGCTATGTGCTATGGCCAATGGATGGAATAGCCATCTGCTAGCCCCAATAACTCCGAGTTTCTCAGCTCCACTCCTGTATCATTACAACAAAAGCAGCGAGGTTGCTTGCATGAATGAATTCGTGTTTGCCAGAGTGCTGCATGTGCTGGGCGTGGTGCTGTGGATTGGTGGTGTGGCGATGGTCACTACCGTCTTGTTGCCAGCTGTAGTACAAATGAAATCCGCAGCGGAACGAGTAGAGTTTTTCGAGCGTATTGAACGTCGCTTTGCTATGCAAGCGAGCTTTACCACCTTACTCGTCGGCTTGAGTGGTTTCTACATGGTACACCTGCTAGATGCCTGGAGCCGTTTCGCCGAACTGCGTTTCTGGTGGATGCACGCCATGGTGTTAGTGTGGCTGATCTTTACCCTGATGTTATTCGTGCTGGAACCGCTGGTGCTGCAGCGACGACTTAAACAACGCGCACAGCATTATCCGGAGGAAACTTTTGCGCTGATCCAGCGCATGCATTGGGTGTTGCTGAGTCTGAGTCTGATCGCCGTAGCTGGTGCGGTGGCAGGTAGTCATGGTTGGATGCTATCCGGAGACTGAAGATGAGTTACGCCGCATTAAAAATGATTCATGTCGCCAGCATAATACTCAGCTACCTGCTATTTACACTGCGCGGGATATGGATGATGCAGGACTCCTGCGCATTGCAACGGCGCTGGGTAAAGATAGTACCGCATGTGATTGATACCGTGCTGCTGACCAGCGCTATTGCGCTGGTCATGATGATACAGCAGGATCCGGTAAATAATTCGTGGCTCAGCGCTAAAGTTGCCGGATTGCTGCTCTATATCGGCCTCGGTATGGTGGCATTAAAATACGGCAAGACCCGTAAAGTGAAAATCGCTGCATGGGTTGCAGCTCAGAGCGTGTTTATCTATATCGTACTGGTCGCCCTGACCAAGAATCCTACAGTTATTTAATTCAATTTCAGATGGCGAGTATCCGCAATCACCTTACGCGCTGGCAATACTCCTGCCAGATATGCCATTACTCGCTCGGCAGTCAGGCGATACGTTGTCAGTTTGCCGCCATAGACTGTCAGCAGACGTGGATGATCCTGCCGGTCAGGGTGCAAAATCGTTTCACGCGAACGCGCGTTGACGGACATCGCTCCACCCCCACTTGAGGGCAGCACACGTAGACCCGCAATTGCTGCAAGTATCGGTTGCCTGCTACGATGCTGCGGAAAATAACGTGCAAGTG
>CAMDAX010000127.1 GCA_945888885.1 Nitrosovibrio sp. Nv4
TGCTGATAGCATTATCCGTAACCGCTATGGTGATTGCAAAGATAACAATACGCTGCTGATCGCACTTCTCGCCGCCAAGGGAATAGAAGCCAGCTCCGCTCTTATAAATGCGAGTGATGCTTACACCTTACCCCGGTTAGTCGTACTTGGAACATTCAACCATGTGATCACGTATTTGCCCCAATGGGATTTGTATGTGGACGCGACACTAGAGTTCGCACCATTTGGCATACTGGCTTTCGGTGAGATCGATAAGCCGACTCTGCTTACAGCACTCGGCCAGATTGGGCGCACCCCCAAGTCAGATGCGGGGCAGAACAAGGTGCTTAGCAAAGTGACTATAAAGGTCGGCTCCGATGGAGAAATCAAGGGGACATCGCATACGCATTACTTTGGGATAAATGACCTTGAAGCTCGATCTGATTACGAAGGCAGCGGAACAGTCCTTGATGAAAAGATGGTTCAGGAGCACCTGTCGCAATTCGGTGAAACTGGTACCGGGAAGTTCATGCCAAGTGACCCCTATGATTTAAATTATCCGTTTGAAGTGAAAACCGAATTCACACTCAATGCTATTGCCAATGTACCGGGTCATGGAGCAATTCGTACACCTGTTGGCCTGTCACCAGGAGAGTTTTTTTCGCGGATAAGCATAAGGCTCCCCAAGGAATTCACCACTCCCTACATTTGTGGGTCACACACGATTGAAGAAAGTTATTCCATCGAGTTCCCACCTAGCGTCAGGGTCACTAGAATCCCGCAAGACACGACCTTTAAACAGGACAGCATTCATTACCAGTCGAGCTATAGCCAGAAAGGTAATCAGGTTGAGGTGAAAAGAGTATTGTATGCACAGCGCGCGGGTGCGGTATGCCAAGTGGAAGAGCTTGAGCAATTCAAAGCATTCTTCCCAGTATTCCTGAGCGACATGCGGGGGCAGATCTTTTACGAATGAATGAGACCGATCTTGCATATTCAAACAATCTCAATGACCGATGGTGGGTGTGCTGGGTAGCGTGATTCAGGGTCTTGACGAGAAGATCAGTCATTTAATCAGCAATCTTCTAGAAAATATGTAGATCGTTCGCTACCAGAGTCGGTGCGCCTGTCAGCAATGCAAATTGTACGGCTGCTGATTTTGTTCCGTTACCATCTAGAAAGACGAAAAACCGGGGGAACCTCAGATTAGGCATGACACCTTTCGTGCGCCCGAGCATCGACTTCAAACGGCGCATCGTCATAGCCGAAAGTAGCTATTTGCTCTAGGTAAATGGGCAAAAAGGATGCGATGGAGCCTGTATGTTCATACTGATAAACATGCCGAAATTCATGGGATAGCAGCCTAAGATCTTTATGCCCGTGACAAATGTAGACTCCATAACCAAATGTTAAACCAACCATGCCTTGGCCGAGGAGTCCTGCGTCGAGTGCAACCCTTCTAAGTTCAGGGTCTTCGGGTAGTGGAAGGTGGGAGACTTCGGCGATGCGAATAAGCTCCGGGTGCAATACGCCAACACTCTGTGCTACTGCAAATAGAGAGCTATCAATCGGTTGACCTGCCTCTGCGATAAATGAGAACTGAGACTCAGCCCATGCTATTGCTTTAGGCATAAGTAAAGGTAAGGCAGCACGAAGATCAGAAGCCATGGGAGTGCCTAACGTAAAGGTAAGCCGAAGGTCCCTATCCCCAAATGACTTCGAGAGCACTTCGGGGGCCAATTTTCACCGCAAATCTGAACGCGCCCGATCATGCGATTACACGATTGAGATCGATGTTAAAGCCTGCAGCCTTCAGCTCTCTCGCGAGTCTTATCTTCCAGCCCTCATTCTCGTCCATAGACGCATAGACGAGACCAAGAACGTCGGAAGGTATTTCTACGTTTCCTTTTGTTAAGACAAATGTTTTGCTGCGCCCAAGAAATGCAGCGAAGTAGCCAAGCTCAAGAACAACATTCTGACGAGGTCTATGCTTTTTCTCCTCTTCTTTTCCAACCTGATAACCAAAGTCATCGGGAGTCATTAAAATCACCGCGAACCCAGCACGCGCAGCGAAATCCTCAAACTTCTCTATAATCGTCATTCCCCGGTTGATCTGCTCTTGAAGAATTACAGGGGTAACACCAAGTTGTTCAATAAATCTTGCGACTGAGTGCTTTGCACCCTCATCGTGTCCGTGAACGAGAAACACCGAGTTACTGCTAGGGAGGTCTTTTTGTAGTTTTCCAGAATCGAAACGATTTGCGGTGAATACGCCTTCCGTTCCGACATCGGATCTCCATCTTCCCTTTAGAGCTCCTTCCGCATTAATCGAGCAAACGACTTGAACAATACCTAACGTCATTCCTCCAGACTGCCGTCCTGGAACTAAGTGAAGAGACAGATTGTCTCCGGCGGTCCCTTGAATGGAATACTCGTACTGTCCTAATGAGGGCTCCTGGAGCTTTGCCAATCCAGTAACTTTTTCGCCTTCCTGCTGAATGTCGATTGTCAGTCCACCATGATTGGTGCCTTCAATCTTTCCAGTCCAGTATCCGGAATAATCAATAGTAGCCATTGCGATCCCTCGCGTAACAGTTATTAGTCTCAGGGTTAGATGCGGGAACCTGGTTTTACCCCGTTTCCACGGACACTTAGTTAAGAACGGGTTGATGAATATTACCACCGTTTAATGGCCGCTTTGGAGCAGATGCTCGACCGTCTCTTCCTGGCACGAAGTGACTATAGCGTTTTGCTAACAGCCTGCCGCAAAGCCGTCATTCATCGCCGATTGTACTCTGAGGGTAACGACCGGCCGCAAAGGCCGAACTGCAGGCGGACGTTGAATTTCCTCGACTGGCAGCTTTATGAACAGTAAGCCGCCATTGTCCATGAAAACATCATCAGACAGGTGTGTGTCGGGAACTGACCATCGCGTCTGGCAGAACCGTGCCGTTTCCAGAACTTGATTCTGTCAGATCAAGTCGAGTCTTCTACAAATAAATTGTCGGAATGAATTGTGCGCTACGGCTCAGCGCTTGCTCAATACGGTAAAGTCTTTTGCGTAGCCATGCAGCTTCTGGGTTAAATGCAGGCGTTGTTTCGGCGTCAGCATGGCATCAAGCTCCAGCATCAGTTGCCGTAACTGCTTTACCCACTGCACCCAAACTCGTTCATGTTCGGCGGTGCGGCCATTCCCCCAATCGGTCAACCATTGCCTGAGGCCCACTTCCAGCTTGTCTTTCGGTAGCTTGGCCTCAAGCAATTCACGCAGCATTTTTTGCCGGGCAGCGCGGTGCACATAGCGATGCTCCGCGCTCTGCGGAAAAGCTTTCACCATCGCAGTGATGCGCTCTTTCTGGTTTGGTTCAAGCGTTCCGACCCAGTCTTCGATACGCTCCAGTGATTTCTTCACGCGTTTCTTTTCCAGCGTTTCGGGAGTGCCGTCAAGATGCTCCTTGCGGAACTTTGCATTTTCTTTGGCGAATTTCGTGTCCATGACACTGAACTGGGCTGGTTCCATTGTTCCCAGCACACTGGCTAAATCACCTGCGGCATAATGCATCAGTGCTTCTCTACGGGCCTCCATAGCGTTATCCATCCAATCCAGATCAGCCGGTTTGAGTCCGGCCTCGACGCGCCTGGCAGTCTCGGTACATAGCATGGCGTATTTCGGCAACTCTTCCCTGCGGTGCCAGGCATGCACACGCTGCAAATCCAGATTGAACTGCGCCTGCTGGCGAGTGTTGAAATCGAAATAATCATCAGCCAGCCAGCGTATTGCCATATCGACATTGTTGTAGGCGACATTGATGACACTGCACCCGCTCAGCAGCAGGAGTGAGAACAGGAACAGCAGCGGCAGTAGGGGTTTATGCAAACGCATTATGGCAATTGGAGGATACGTCACGGATTATTTAAGGGCGCCTCAAATCAATCATCACTTCTCATCCACTGAAAAAACAGGATCACTCCCAGAATAAACCCCAGACCGAGGATAGCCTTTGCAAATTCTTTGACGAACCAGAACAGCATAGACTCATATAAATCCAATTAATCATCTCCCCTGAAGAAAGAACACCTGTAAAGCATTTCCAGTATTCACTTCCGTGACCACCACCATAGCAGTAGCGACAGCAATGCCGACACCAATAGACCGGTCGTCAACGGAAAATAGAAACTGAAGTTCTCCCGTTCGATGGTGATATCCCCCGGCAACCGCCCAAGGGGGAGCTTCGATAGCCAGGGCCATGCCAACCCTGCCAGTAACAACAGCAGGCCAAACAGAATGAGCAGACGTTGCATAATCCTAAATCCGGCAGTTGACCGCTCATTTATCAGTTTAACAACAGGATTTATAGCAACTTTTTGTAGTGTTTGATCTTCACCTTTTGGGTGAGTTCGCTACGGAGAAGATTACACGGTTTTTGCGGTACATGGCTGCGTTGCAACTTCTTGGAATGGAATGACCATTCCGCGTCATTGCGCCTTGCCCTGCACCCCAGAAACCGTACACTCTACCCCGTCCAACTGCCGGATTTAGGATAATTCCAACTCCATCTCATCAGTGACACTTCGTTGATATCCTCACTTGCACTTGGCCGTACTGTTCGCCCCGAAGGAAGTCCTCTTGGGGGGCGTACTATCTGCGGTGTTCACTCGTCATTGCCTCGTTTCACTTTTGAGCTGAAATTGGAATAAGGGTTTCCAAGTTGCAGCATCATGGCAATGAAACTATGCCTTTTCTTCCTACCTGGAATTTTTCAGTAACTTCTCAGGCAAAAGACGCGTATCTTCAAATCCGAGTATCGGGAAAATCCCACGGTTCTCGTCATCAATGGAAAACTGTGCCTGCCAGATTCGACCACTGTCTTGATCCACCATCAGGAAGTTCCACATATTATCGGTCGGGTACAAGGTAAAACGTCCGTTCTTGCCATCGACTGCCAGAACTTCTGTGTTGATGGGGGTTCGTGTCCGATTGACATCGTTGTCCACGCTGAACTGTACCTGCCAAAGGCGACCAGTCTGAGTATCGAGTTCCAGGAAATTCCACATGTTTCCTGTCTTGAACAGACGGTAACGCACCTCCAGCCGCTGTGGTGGATCAGTTTCAAATCTCATTTTATCGGCTGCATGCACGGTGAAAGTGCTGCCGTATCCGAGCCACGCGGCTAGAATAATAGTAAGGTAAAGGTGGGTAAATCTCATAGGTTGTTCGGTTGAAAGTGATTCAATGCAGAATGGGTCAGTTTAACTCACTTGGTGTCGATCAAAGAGAACCCTTAACCACACCTCTGTGCAACATGCTCAGATAAGATTGGGCACTAACTGTAATGAGATTGATCAGTAGATTGTCAATATTCAAAACCGGCATGAATCGAGCACAATTCGCCGGAGAATATGTAGCCGGCCATGAAAGAAATGTTCTGCACCGGGAATCACCACTACAGGCAGTTCCTGCGGTGCAGCCCAGTCCAATACGGATTTCAACGGAACTACATCATCCCGGTCACCGTGGATAATCACTGTGCTGGC